>DASQMQ010000550.1:0-5231 GCA_035645455.1 Pseudonocardia sp. | reverse complement strand
CCCGGCCGCGCCGGCCAGCGCCATGCCCAGCCCGACGTCCAGTGCGGACATGCCGAGCACGCGGGTCAGGTACAGCGCCCAGATCGTGAACCACAGGCCGTCGCCGACCGCCGACACGCCCCGCCCGGCCAGCAGCCGGCGCAGACCCGTGCGGGTCGCGGGGTCCGTCGTCGCCTCCGCCATGACATCACCTTTCATGGGTACGTGAAAGGTGACCGTAGGGCGGAGCGACGGTGGTCGCAACCATACTTCAGGTAGGACTGAATACTGATAGCCTCGCGGCGTGCCCGGGTGGATCGATCCGCAGGAGCCGGTGCTGGCGTCGGTGACCGCGCTGGCCGCGGAGCTGGCCGACCCGATCCGGCTCACCGCGCTGCAGCTGCTGTCCGCGGAGGGGCCGCACAGCATGAGCCGGCTGGCCGACGCGCTCGGGGTCAGCGCCCCCCGACTGGGCAACCACCTGGCCCGGCTGCGGGCCGCCGGCCTGGTGGAGGTCGAGCACGACGGCCGGCACGCCATCTACCGGATCGCCCAGCCCGGCCTCGGTGAGGTGCTGGCGGCGCTGTCCCGCTACGCCGGTGCCGCGCACCCGGCCGGTCGCCCCGCCCGGCCGGTCACCGCCGCCGACCTCGCCCACACCTGCTACGACCACGCGGCCGGTCGGTTGGGCGTCGCGCTGCTGGCCCACCTCGTCGACAGCGGGGCGCTCACCGCGCCGGACGGCCGGGACGAGGAGCTGCGACTCGGCCCGGACCCGGCGGCGCTCGCCGCGCTGGGCGTCGACCCCGCCGCGCTCGACCCCGGCCGCCGCAAGCCGGCCACCGCGTGCCTGGACCGCACCCACCGGCTCCCGCACCTGGGCGGCGCGCTCGGGGCCCGGGTGCTCGACGCGCTGGTCGACCGCGGGCTGCTGGTCCGGGAGGCCGCGGGGCGGGTGCTCACCCCGACCGCGGCCGGGCGCCGGGAGCTGCCCGGGCTCGTGCCGGGCTTCACCTGGACCGAACACGCCCGCTGAACCGAGCGGTTAGCCCGTTCGGGTCAAGCAGAGCTCCGCCGGCGCCTCGATGACTACTGCGGGTGGTCGGATACACCCGACCGGTTGAAACCGCCGTGGCGCACACCACTATTCTCCCGCTCGACAATCGATCTTCACTACGTCGGGTCACCACACCACAGCGTTCGGCAAGGAGCGGTCGATGCCTGAACAGCACTTGTCCCGGCGGCGGGTCCTCAGCCTGGCCGGGGCGGCAGCCGCCGTTCCGGCACTGGGCGCCTGCGGCTCCGCACTCGGGCTGTCCGGCGGTGACGCCGACGGCGAGGGCGGGGCGGTCACCGTCGGGCTGGTCGTCCCGCAGTCGGGGGTGTACGCCCCGCTCGGCATCGACCTGCAGCGCGGCTGGGACCTGTGGCTGGCCCAGCACGACAACAAGCTCGGCGGCCGGACCGTGACCACCGTGATCGCCGACGAGGGCGAGAACCCGCAGCGCGGTGTCCCCACCGTGCAGCGGGTGCTGCAGTCCGACCGGGTCGACGTGGTGGTCGGGCTGGTCAACTCCGCGACCGCGCTGGGCGCCGCGCCGCTGGTGGCGCAGGCGAAGAAGGTGCTGGTGGTGGCGAACGCCGGGGCCGCGGACATCACCGCACGCGCCAGCACCCGCTACGTGTGGCGGACCTCGTTCCAGAACGCCCAGGTCGCCGCGGCCGTCGGGCCGTACCTGGCCCGGGAGAACGTCCCCGGCGGGGTGTTCCTGATCGCCCCGGACTACGCCGCGGGCACCGAGGCGCGGATCGGGTTCAAGGTCGCCTACGAGGCCGCCGGCGGCCGGATCGCCGGCGAGGCCGGCCCGCCGTTCGGCTCCACCGAGGACTTCGGGCCGTTCCTGACCCAGATCGCCGAGTCCGGCGCGGGCGCGACGTTCTGCTTCTTCGCCGGCGGCGAGGCGGTCCGGTTCGTCCAGCAGTACGCCCGGTCCGGCCTCAAGGAGACCGTCCCGCTGTACGGCTCGGGCTTCCTGACCGAGGGCGGCGTGCTGGAGGCCCAGGCCGAGGCGGCGGTGGGGGTGCGGACCTCGCTGTTCTACTCCGACCGGCTCGACAACCCGGCCAACCGGGCCTTCGTGGACAGCTACCAGGCCACCTACCAGACCCTGCCGACCTGCTACTCGGTCTCGGCGTGGGACGCCGCCGCGGTGCTCGACCGGGCCCTGGCCGCGGCCACCGGGCTGGACGGCGACTCGATCGCCGCGGCCATGGAGCGGGTCGGGCCGATCGAGGACAGCCCCCGCGGCCCGTGGGTCTTCGACGGGCAGACCCCGCGCCAGACCATGTACCTGCGCTCGGTCGAGGCGTTCGGCGGCCGGCTCAGCAACGCGGTGATCCAGCCGCTGGGTGAGACGTCCCAGCTGTGAGGACCGGTCCGGGGGCCGACGCGCCGACCCCCGGACGTCGCCGGCCACCGGTGATCCGGACGGTGATCCGGACGGTGATCCGGACGTTGATATCGCCGGCCGGGCCGACCAGGGTGGAGGGTGGCGGACCCGCCAGCCCCCCAGCCGGGAGGAAGTGCCCGTGCGCGAACGTCAGGCCCTGGTCGTGCGGGGCGGGTGGGAAGGCCACCACCCCGTCGAGGCGACCGACGAGTTCGTCCCGCACCTGCGTGAGCACGGCTTCGCCGTCCGGGTCGAGGACTCGCCGCGGGTCTACGCCGAGGCCGACTACCTGGCCGGGGTCGACCTCGTCGTGCAGTGCACGACGATGAGCACGATCGAACCGGCCGAGCTGGCCGGGCTGACCGCCGCGGTGGCCGCGGGCACCGGCCTGGCCGGCTGGCACGGCGGCATCGCCGACTCCTACCGCAACTCCGCCGACTACCTGCACCTGATCGGTGGCCAGTTCGCCTGCCACCCGGCCAAGGCCCCCGATGAACGCCGCGGCGAGCATGCCGACTACTTCGTCCCCTACCGGGTGGAGATGCTGCCGGCCGCCGCCGACCACCCGATCACCCGCGGGATGGGCGACTTCGACCTGGTCACCGAGCAGTACTGGGTGCTCGCCGACGACTACAACGACGTGCTCGCCACCACGACGCTCGCCGCCCGCGAGTGGGATCCCTGGCACCGGCCGGTCACCTCACCGGCGATCTGGACGCGCAGCTGGGGGCGGGGCAAGGTGTTCGTCTGCACGCCGGGCCACGACATGGACGTGATCCGCGACCCGAACGTGACCGCGCTCATCGAGCGGGGCCTGCTGTGGGCCGCCCGGTGACCGGTGCGCTGCGGGTCGGGATCGTCGGGGCCGGGTTCATCTCCGCGCAGTACTCCTACTGCCTCGCGCGACTGCCGCAGGTGCGCGTCACCGCGGTCTGCGACCTGCGCGTCGAACGGGCCGAGGCGCTGGCCGCGGAGCACGCCGACGCCCGGGCGGTCGCGCTGCCCGAGCTGCTCGCCGCCGCCGACGTCGACCTGGTGCTGATCCTCAGCCTGCCCCGGTCGCACGCCGAGCTGACCCTGGCGGCGCTCGCCGCCGGCAAGCACGTCTACGTGGAGAAGCCGCTGGCCACGACGGTCGCCGAGGGCCGGCAGGTGGTCGCGGCGGCGGCCGCGGCGGGGCGGCGGGTCGGCTGCGCACCGGACACCGTGCTCGGCACCGGCGTGCAGACCGCGCGCGCCGTCGTCGACGCGGGCGGGATCGGCACCCCGCACTCGGCGACGGCGTTCATGACCACCCCCGGCCACGAGCGCTGGCACCCCCAGCCCGACTTCTACTACCAGCCCGGCGGCGGCCCGCTGCTGGACATGGGTCCGTACTACCTCACCGCGCTGGTGCACCTGCTCGGTCCGGTCGCCCGGGTCGGCGGCGCGGCTGTCCGCCCGTCGGCGACCCGCACGATCGCCACCGGATCGCGGGCGGGCGAGCCGGTCGAGGTCGCCGTGGACTCCACGGTCACCGCGATCCTGGAGCACGCCTCCGGCGCGCTGTCGACGGTGCTGATGAGCTTCGACATCTGGGCGGCGCGGCTGCCGCGCATCGAGGTGCACGGCACCGCGGGCTCACTGTCGGTGCCGGATCCGAACCTCTTCGACGGCGTCGTCGAGCTGTTCTCGGCCGCCGATCCGGAGGCCGGTTGGGTGGACGTCGGGAGCACCGCCGGATACCGGGACGCCGGGCGCGGGTACGGCGTCGCCGACCTCGCCACCGCCCTCGCGGCCGGGCGTCCGCACCGCGCCGACGACCTGCTGGCCCTGCACGTCACCGAGGTGATGGAGGCCGTGCTGCGGGCCGCCGACACCCGCACGACGGTCGAGCTCGCCACCACCTGCGAGCGCCCGGAGCCGATCGTCGGGGCGTCGGACCTGACGGCTGGTGAGGGGACCGGTCCGCACCGCGAGCCCGGCCCATGACACCGCGACCAGGCCCGCCACCAGCAGCTGGGCCGGCAGCAGGTACTAGGCGGTACACCACGCAGCCAGCATGGCGGTGCGGTGGGAGCGGCGCCAGGTGCTCCGGGCACCGCGGCGGGGCCGCGCCGACTCCCGGACCTGTCGCAGCCCCGGGGACTGCGACCGCGGGGCCGGTCACTGCGGGGCGAACAGCCGTCTCCTGATCGTTTCCCGCACCTCGGCGCGGCTGCGGGTGCCGTGGTCGGCGGCGATGAGGTGGTCGGCGATCGCGACCGAGAAGGCCATCAGGCAGCGGGCCTCGAGGTCGTCGTCGTCGGTGGCGACGGAGCCCAGCAACGTCCGCAGGTAGGCGATCCGGAAGTTGTCGACCCGGCGCAGGCGCTCGGCGACCGCGGCGTCGCGGCGGGCCCAGTCGCGGACCGCGAGGTCGATCGGCGCCAACTCGGTGCTGAACGTGAGCTGGGCGGCCCGCGCCGCCCTGGCCATGGGGTCGCCACCCTCGTGCTCGACGCGCTCGATGACGCGCTCGGTGCTCCGCGACTCCCACGCGTCGAGCACCTCCTCCAGCAGCGCGCGCCGGTCGGTGAAGTACCCGTAGAAGCCGCCCTTGCTGACGCCCAGCGTGCGGGCCAGCGACTCGACCAGGATCGCGTCCGGCCCGCCGGCGGCCAGCGCCCGCAACCCCTCGTCGATCCACCGATGACGAGGTGTGCGCGCCACCGCCACGGCCGGTCCCCTTCCTCCCGCCGATATCTATACGCCACCGTACACACGCTGGTAGCGTCCCGATCTGTACGACGTCGTACAGATTGGGGGACGGGATGAGCACGA
>DASQMQ010000549.1:0-4573 GCA_035645455.1 Pseudonocardia sp. | reverse complement strand
CAGCCGCGTGAGCATGCCGTTCCCCCGCGCGAGCGCGACACCCGCGTGGCCGGGGCGCGACGGCGCCCGCCCGGGCCGCGGCGCGCCTTGCCGAGGAACGGACCCCGGCCGCGGCACGCCTCTCCC
Source organism: Pseudonocardia sp. (assembly GCA_035645455.1). GTDB lineage: Bacteria > Actinomycetota > Actinomycetes > Mycobacteriales > Pseudonocardiaceae > Pseudonocardia. The sequence goes on along the minus strand of DASQMQ010000549.1, from coordinate 4,447 downwards.
CTCGGGGCCCGTCTGGGACCCCCGACGCCCGTTGGTCACGTTGAGTTCTCAGAGTTCACGTGCAGGTCAACGGTGAGTGATCGCCTGATCACCCTTGAGCTGATCTTGAGGTGGATCCGAGCCGACGCAGAGGCACGGAACGGATCGTCGTCTCTGCAAGGCCCGCACCGGTTGGTGCCATGTAGAGAAGGAGCACGCCATGTTCGATCGAAGCTGCAAGCAGCGGACCGGCCGGCTGGTCGTTCGTGGTGCCGTCGGCGCCGCCGTAGTTGTGCTGACGGTCGGGGGGCTGGCGGGCACGGCGTCCGCCCAGGAGACCGACGGGGAATCTGTCGACGCCAACGTCGAAGTGAGCTCGTCCATCTCGCTGACCGGGCTCACCGCGAGTTTCACACTCAGTGGGATCCCCGGACAGACCGTGGTGACGGGCGACTCGGAGAACCCGGACGACCGGCCGGTGACGTACAACGTCCAGACCAACAACCTCGCCGGCTACACGGTCACCGTCCAGAGTGAGACGGACACGATGATCGCCGACACCGCGGGCAACACGGACTCGATCCCGATCGGGGCACTCAGCGTCCGCGAGACGGGCGAGACTGCGTACACGCCGCTGAGCGACACCGTCCCAGCCCTCGTGCACTCGCAGGAGGACAGGTCCGTGGCGGACGGTGACGAGCTGAGCACCGATTTCCAGGTCGTCATCCCGTTCGTCAACAGCGACAACTACGACGCGACGCTCAACTACGTCGCGACGACGCTGTAGGACCTGATGCGAGAGACACCGATCACGACCGTCCTACGGCGTAGCGCCGTTCTCGCGGCCTGCGTCCTGTTGTCCGGCTGGTCGGTGCCTCTCGCTCAGGCGGGCGAGACCCCGTCCCCGCCGCCGCCCTCGAACTCGACCAGCTACAAGTCCAATCCCGATGAGTTCTCGCTGACCGTCACTCCGACCCGGCTCATCGTCGGGCCGGACGACATCGCCCGGACCGCGGAGAGCAAGGTGATCAACACCGGCCAGGCCGCGGTGCCGGTCATCGTGCAGAAACGCAACTTCACCGCCGGCACCGACGGATCTCTCAGCTATCAGGACGACGCCCCGTACGGAGCCGCCGACTGGCTGACGGTCCGCCCGGAGAGCTTCCTACTGGCGCCGGGCGCTACCCAGGTCGTCACCTCGGACATCGTCGTCCCGCCGAGCCCGGAGCTGGGGGATCACCAGGTAGCACTGGTCTTCCTCGTCCCGGCAGGTGAGACCGACGCCAACATCAAGGTCAACCGCGGGGTCGCCACGCCGGTCTTCATCACCGTGCCCGGCCCGACGGACAACTCGGTGTCGATCGGCGCCCTGAGCGCACCCGGCTTCGCCCTGCGCGGCCCGGTCGACATCTCCGCGGAGCTGCGCAGCACCGGGACGGTGCACCACGACTTCCGCGCCGCCGCCCCGCTGACCGTGACCTCCGCCGGCAACGCGACGACGTTCCCGGACTTCACAGTGATGCGCGGCGCGACCCGCAACGTGAGCACCGCGTGGGAACCGCCGCTGATGTGCATCTGCAACCCGACGGTCACCTACCTCGACGATGCCGGCGTGCCGCAGACGGCCACCGCGACGGTCGTCGTCTTCCCCGCGGACCTGTTCGCGGGTCTGGTCCTCCTCGCCGTCGCCATCGCGTTCGCCATCCGCTGGCGCCGCCGCCGCTACCAGGCGGCCGTGCGCCGGGCCGCGGAGAGCATCCGCTGGGGCCCCCCTCCCGCAGCAGGCAGTCATGCCTAGAAAGGCCACCGGACGCGCGTGGGGCCGGGTGCGAGCCGTCGCGGTCATCGTGTTGACCTCCCTGGTCGCCACGATGCTCGGCGTGCTCGTGCCGACGGCTGCCTACGCGAACACGGGCACCGTCGTGTTCCAGAACTCCTTCGCCAACTCGACGGTGAACGGGATCGGGACGGTGACCAAGCCGACCAGCGTGACGAACGTCGCCTGCCTCACCGCGGCCGGCAACAGCGCCACGCTCCCCCTGCTCAGCTGCGCGGGGGCCAGTGATGCGGAGGGCAGCGGAAAGCTGCGGTTCACCGGCCTCAGCGGCAGCGAGGTGGGCGCGGTCTACGGGAACGACACCTTCCCGACGACCAGCGGCCTCGACGTCACCTTCACCGCCTTCCAGTGGGGTGGTGACGGCGGCGACGGGATGTCGTTCATGCTCGCCGCCGTCGATCCGGCGAACCCGGCCACGCCCACCTCCATCGGCCAGGGCGGCGGAGCGCTCGGCTACACCACCGTCTATGGGGCCCCGGGCCTGCCCAACGCCTACCTCGGGGTGGGCCTCGACGTGTGGGGCGGCTTCAGCAGCTCCACGTACTCCGGCAGCGGCTGCAGCAAACTGGCGAACTTCGGATCCAACGTGTCGGGTGCCGTGGTGGCCCGCGGGCCGGGCAACGGCGTGGTCGGCTACTGCGGACTGGCCACCACCTTCAACGGCACGACGGCATCCAGGGTCACCCTGCGCGCGGACACCCGCGCGGCGTCGGCCGTCCCGGTCCAGGTGCTCATCAACCCGACCGGCTCCTCGTTCACCTCCGACTCCGGGCAGAGCGTGGCCAGCGGCACCTACAAGGTCATCGTCACCCCGGTCGGGCAGGCCGCGCGGACCATCAGCGGCACGCTGCCCAAGGTCGCCGCGGGCCTCTACCCCTCGGCCAGCTGGCTGACCGCCGGCGGCATCCCCAAGCAGCTGGCCTTCGCGTTCGCCGGCGCCGCCGGTGGGGTGGTCGACGTGCACGAGATCTCCGACGCGAAGGTCGTGACGTTCGCCCCGGCGGCGCAGCTGGCCGTGAGCACGACCAGCTACAGCGCCGCCACCTCCGGCCCCGGCGCCCCGGTCACCTACCAGGTCGCCGCCTCGGTGCTGGCCGGCGCCAACGTGGCGAGCCCGGTCTCGGTCACCCACACGGTGCCGGTCGGCGTGGTCCCGACGGGTGCCTACGGCACCGGGTGGGTGTGCGCCGCACCGGTCGGGCGGGCCATCACCTGCACGACGAGCGCGTCGGCCTTCGCCAACGGCACCGCCCTGCCCGCACTCGTCGTCAACGCGATCGTCACCGCCTCGAGCGTGTCGGGCACGGTGATCCGGAGCAGCTCGTCGACGGTGGTCTCCGCCACCGGCGCCAGCTCGGCAACGACCTCGGCGATGACGGCGGGCACGGTGTCGGTCCAACCCACCGGGGTGGCGATCTCCCCCGCCATCGGGCCGATCGGCGGCGGCGGGCTGGCCACGGTCACCGCCTCCACCGGCGGCACCCCGCCCACCGCGATCTACATCGGGACCACCGCCGAGCAGCAGGCCGGCACCCCGGTCGTGCTGCTGCCGTGCCCGTCGGGTCGGGCGGTCGGGTGCTTCAACATCGAGGGCAGCGCGCTGGTCATCGCCTCGATGCCGGCCAGGCCCACCCCGGCGACGGTCACGGTGACCGTGGTGACGCTGGGCATCGCCGGCACCACCACCTACCTGTACGCCAGCAGTCCCGCGGTCCCGGCCACGCCCACGGCGACGGCCGGCATCTCCAGCGCGACGCTCACCTGGGCCGCACCCGCGAACAACGGCAGCCCGATCACCGGGTACGTGGTGACCCCGTACCTGGACGGCGTGGCACAGGCCCCGCAGACGTTCGACGCGTCGACCACGACGCGCACCTTCACCGGTCTCACCGCGGGCGGCTCGTACACCTTCGCCGTGGCCGCGACCAACGCCTACGGCACGTCCGCGGCCAGCGCGAGGTCCGCCGCGGTGGTCCCGTACGCGCTGCCGGCCGCCCCGGTGATCACCGCGGCCACCGCGGGGAGCCAGTCGGCGGTGCTGAGCTGGAGCGCTCCGAACAACGGCGGCAGCGCCATCACCGGCTACGTGGTGACCCCCTACATCGGCGCGGTGGCCCAGACCCCGCAGACGTTCACCGGGACCGCGACCACCGCGACCGTGACCGGGCTGACCGCCGGCACCGCCTACACCTTCAGGGTGGCCGCCCAGAACCTGGCCGGAACGGGGCCGCAGTCGGCCGCATCCGCCTCGGTGACCCCGAACCAGTCCCCCAGCCTGGCCTTCGCCGCCCCGCCGGCCGGGCAGGTCGGGGTGGCCTACAGCCACCAGCTCACGGTCACCAACGGGACGGCGCCGTTCACCTGGTCGATCAGCGCCGGGACGCTGCCCGCCGGCCTGACCCTCAACGCCACGACCGGACTGCTCAGCGGTACCCCGACCGCGGCCGGCAGCTCTCCGGTGACCGTCCGGGTCGTCGACGCGAGCGGCCAGGTCGCCACCCGCGCCATCACCCTGGTCATCGCCGCCGCACCGACACTCACCCTGGCTCCCCCGGCGGGCCAGGTGGGTGTCGCGTACAGCCATCAGCCGACGCTCACCGGGGGCACCGGCCCGTTCGTCTGGCGGGTCAG
>DASQMQ010000548.1:0-9933 GCA_035645455.1 Pseudonocardia sp. | reverse complement strand
GGTCGGCGGCGGGCAGGTCGGAGCGGGTGGGCTGGCCCTCGCCCTGGGCGTGCCCACGGTGCTCGCCGCCGGGACCGTGCCGACCGGGCCCGGAGCTGTGGCGGTCCCGGTGGGGCCGGACGGGTCCGGGGCCGCGGCGGGCCCGGCCGGGACGGGCGGGCCCGGCACGGGGTGCTCCGGCGGCGCGCTGCCCGCAGTCGCGGTGGCGGAGGCCGCGGCCTCCGGGATCCCGCCGTCCGGGGTCGTGCCGTGAGCGATCGCGCCGTCCGGGGACGTGCCGTACGGGATCGCGCCGTCCTGAATCGCGCCGTCCCGCATGCCGCCGTCCGGGGCCCCGCTGCCCGGGTTGCCGCTGCCCGGGTTGCCGCTGCCCGGGGTCCCGCTGCCCGGGCCGGCGTCGGCGGGAGCGGTGCTCCCCCGGTCCGCTGTGCCGGGCGCCGAGCGGTCCGGTCCGGGCGGGACGGACGGCGGTGCGCCGGCGGCCGCGGGCCGGGCACCGGCGGGCAGCGCGTCCTCGCGCCGCGCCGCGCCGGGACGATCGTCGTTCTCGGCAGGTCCGTGCACGTCGTCGACGCTACCGGCCGCCGCGGCGAGGTGCGCCGCACGGCCACGGGCACAGCCACGGGCACAGCCACGGGCACGGCCCGGCTCCCACCGCCCGGACCGGACCCGGCGCGGTCAGCGCCCGCCGTGGATCCGGCCGCGCAGCATGACCAGGGCGGGTCGCCGCAGGACGTCCGGGTCGGCGCGCGGGTCGCTCGGGTAGACCACCAGGTCGGCCGGGCTGCCCGGGTCCAGCCCGGGCCGGCCCAGCCAGTCCCGGGCGGCCCAGCTGGCCGCGCCCAGCGCGTCCGGGTGCCCGGCGGCGTGCAGCGCGGCCACCTCGTCGACGATCCGGCCGTGCGCGATGCCGCCGCCGGCGTCGGTGCCGGCGAACACCGGTACCCCGGCCTCGGTGGCGCGCCGGACCACGTCGCGCGCCCCGGCGTGCAGCTCCCGCATGTGCCCGGCGTAGGCCGGGTACTTCCCGGCCGAGTCCGCGATGCCCGGGAACGTGTCGATGTTGATCAGCGTCGGTACCAGGGCGGTGCCGCGCTCGGCCATCTCGGCGATCAGGTCGTCGGTGAGCCCGGGGCCGTGCTCGATGCAGTCGATCCCGGCCCGGATCAGCCCGGGCAGCGCCTCGGTGCCGAACACGTGCGCGGTGACCCGGGCGCCCGCGGCGTGCGCAGCGTCGATCGCCGCGGCCAGCACCTCGTCGGGCCAGAGCGGAGCCAGGTCGCCGACGCCGCGGTCGATCCAGTCGCCGACCAGCTTGACCCAGCCGTCCCCGGCGGCGGCCTGCGCGGCGACCGCCTCGGGGAGCAGCGCCGGGTCGTCCAGCTCGGTGGCCAGGCCGGGGATGTAGCGCTTGGGCCGGGCCAGGTGCCGGCCGGCCCGGATGATCTCCGGCAGGTCCGCGCGCGCCTGCAGCGGCGTGGTGTCGACCGGCGAGCCGCAGTCGCGCAGCAGCAGTGCGCCCGCGTCCCGGTCGGTGCCCGCCTGCTCGGCCGCGGTGTCCAGGTCGACCGGCCCGGACGGCCCCAGCCCGACGTGGCAGTGCGCGTCGACCAGGCCGGGCACGATCCACCCGCCGTCGGCGACGGTCTCCGCACCGGCCACCGCCTCGGCGGCGATCCGGCCGTCCGCACCGACGTGCAGTTCGACGGTCTCCGCCGCCGGCAGCAGCACGCCGCGCAGCCGGTACACCGGTCAGTCGTCCTTCGTCGGGAACTTCAGCGTGCTCGGGTCGAAGCCGGGGGGCAGCTGGTCGAGGCCCGGGGGCAGATCGCGCAGCGACGGCGGCAGGCCGGACAGGTCGGGCATCCCACCGAACCCGGCGGGCAGCGCGCCGGGCCGGGCGGGCCCGCGCGGCCCGGGACGCCCCTTGGCGCCCTTCTTGCCCTTGCGGCCCTTGGCCTGCTTGCGGGTGGCGCTGCGCACCGCGGCGCCGCCGAACCCGAACTGCCCGGCCATCTGCTTCATCTGCTTGCGGGCCTCGAAGAAGTTCTTGACCAGCTCGTTGACCTCGTTGACGGTCACCCCGGAGCCGTTGGCGATGCGCAGCCGCCGGGACCCGTTGATGATCTTGGGGTCGGCCCGCTCGGTCGGCGTCATGCCCCGGATGATGGCCTGCAACCGGTCCAGCTTGCGGTCGTCGACCTGGGCCAGCGCCTCCTTCATCTGCCCGGAGTTGGCGCCCGGGAGCATGCCCAGGATGTTGCCGATCGGGCCCATCTTGCGGATGGCGAGCATCTGCTCGAGGAAGTCCTCCAGGGACAGCTCGCCGGTGCTCATCTTGGCCGCGGCCCGGGCCGCCTGGTCCTGGTCGAACGCGCCCTCGGCCTGCTCGATGAGGGTCAGCAGGTCGCCCATCCCGAGGATGCGCGAGGCCATCCGGTCGGGGTGGAACACGTCGAAGTCGGCGAGCTTCTCGCCGCTGGAGGCGAACAGGATCGGCTGCCCGGTCACCTCGCGGACGCTGAGCGCGGCACCACCGCGGGCGTCGCCGTCGAGCTTGGTGAGGACCACGCCGGTGAACCCGACGCCGTCGCGGAACGCCTCGGCGGTCGCCACCGCGTCCTGGCCGATCATCGCGTCCACCACGAACAGGGTCTCGTCGGGCCGCGTGGCGTCGCGGATGTCGGCCGCCTGCCGCATCAGCTCCTCGTCGACGCCCAGCCGGCCCGCGGTGTCGACGATGACGATGTCGAACATCTTCTCGCGGGCGTGCGCGACCCCGCGCCGGGCGACGTCGACCGGATCGCCGACGCCGTTGCCCGGCTCCGGGGCGAACGTGCTGACCCCGGCCCGCTCGCCGACGATCTGCAGCTGGGTGACCGCGTTGGGCCGCTGGAGGTCGCAGGCGACCAGCAGCGGGGCGTGCCCCTGGCCCTTGAGCCAGTGCGCCAGCTTGCCGGCCAGGGTGGTCTTGCCGGAGCCCTGCAGACCGGCGAGCATGATCACGCTCGGCGGCTCCTTGGCGAACCGGATGCGTCGGGTCTCCCCGCCCAGCACGCCCACCAGCTCGTCATTGACGATCTTGACGACCTGCTGGGCCGGGTTCAGCGCACCGGACACCTCCGCGCCCTTGGCGCGCTCCTTGACCCGCGCGATGAAGCCGCGGACCACCGGCAGCGCGACATCGGCCTCCAGCAGCGCGATGCGGATCTCGCGCGCCGTGGTGTCGATGTCGGCCTCGGAGAGCCGGCCCTTGCCGCGGAGGTTGGCCAGGGTGGCGTTGAGGCGCTCGGAGAGGGTGTCGAACACCCTGCCCAGCCTACTGGGGTCGGGTCGGGGCACGCTCCACCGGAGCCGCGGCGTCCGGCCGCGGTCCGCGCCCGGGTGCGGCGGCGGGGTCCGGGTCGGTGTCCAGGACCAGGCCGGTGCGGGCGGCCTCGCGGTCGAGCACGGTGACCGTCGCCCAGGTCGGTGCGGTCCCGGCCGCCCGCAGCCGGGCGGTGGCGGCCGCGGCGCGCTCGGCGTGCCCGGCGAACGACGCCCCGGGCACGACCCGGCCCCGCTCGCGCTGCCCGCGCAGCGCCTCGGCCGGCTCGACGTGCAGCCACAGCAGGTGCGGGGTGCGCCCGGTCAGCCGGGCGAGCCGGGCCACCACGGCGCGCGTGCCGGCGCCGGTGGCCGGCAGGTGGACCACCACGGTCGGGGCGGCGGAGGCGGCCGCGGCGACCGCCGCCAGTCGGTGCCACAGGTGGACCAGGGGCCGGTACCAGCGGTAGGGCATCGGCCGCAGGGCCGTGCTGAGCAGGTCCCGGTAGCGGTCGGAGTCCAGCACCCGCAACCCCGGCCGGACCGGCAGGCCCCGCAACAGGGTCGACTTGCCCGCCCCCGGCATACCCGCGACGAGCAGCAGGGTGCGGCCCGGCACCGCGAGCCTGGTCACGAGGGGAAAACGTACGCTCCGCCCGGTTCGTTCCGTGCCCGGGTCCGACCTCAGGGTGAGCACCGCGCGCAGCGGCCCGGCCGGGCCGGTCAGCCCGCGGCGGCCAGCACCGCGGCCCCGATCCGGGCCCGTTCCCGGGCCCCCAGGTCGTGCTCGCCGTCCAGGCAGAACGAGTCGACGACCGAGGCGCCCAGCGTCGCCACCCTGGCCCAGCGCAGCCCGACCCCGCAGTCCTCCAGCGCCGCGGCCACCCGGTGCAGCAGGCCGATCCGGTCGGTCCCGCGCAGTTCCAGCACGACCGCGCCGGTCGCCTCGTCGTCGAACCACAGCACCCGCGGGGGGGCCGGGGGCTCGCCGGTCGGGGTCATCGGGGCGTAGTCGCGCTCCTTGCGGGCCAGCGCCTCGGCCAGGGCCAGTGGCCCGTCCAGCGCCCGGACCAGGTCCGAGCGCAGCAGCGCCGGGTCGGGCAGCCCGCCGAACCGCGGTGACGCGGTGAAGGTGACGATCGCGGTGTCGGCCTCGCTGCGCAGTTCGGCGGCGTGCACCTCCAGCGAGTGCAGGGCCAGCACCCCGGTCGCCGCGGCGAGCGCGCCGGGCCGGTCCGGCACGGCGACCACGATCGCGGCCGGGACGTCCTGGCCGTCCAGGTGCACCCGGGGGCGGCCGTCCGCGGCGACCTCGTCGACCAGCTTCCGCTCGGTATCGGTGGGGCTGGCCGGGGCGGGCAGCGCCTCACCGGCCAGCAGCGCCCGGCAGCGCAGCACCAGGTCGCCGATCAGCGCCTGCTTCCACGGGCTCCACACCCCCGGCCCGGTGGCCAGCGAGTCGGCCTCGGCCAGCGCGGCCAGCAGGTCCAGCAGCAGCGCCCCGCCGCCGGGGACCGCGCCCTCCAGGGTGTCGACCACGCGGGTCACGGTGGCCGGGTCGTCCAGATCGCGGCGGGTGGCGGTGTGCGGGAGCAGCAGGTGGTGGCGGACCATCGCACCGAGCACGTCGACGTCGCCCGGGACCAGGCCGAGCCGGCGCCCTACCTGGCGGGCCAGCGACTCCCCGACCACCGAGTGGTCCCCGCCGCGGCCCTTGCCGATGTCGTGCACCAAGCTGCCGAGCAGCAGCAGGTCCGGCCGGCCCACCCGGGTGGTCAGCCGGGCGGCCCGGGCGCAGGTCTCGACGAGGTGCCGGTCGACGGTCCAGACGTGCGCCCGGTCGCGCGGGGGCAGGTCGCGCACCGCGCCCCACTCCGGGAACAGCCGCCCCCAGAGTCCGGTGCGGTCCAGCGCCTCCACCACGTCGACCAGCGGGCGGCCGGTGCCCAGCAGCGACAGCAGCTCGCCCAGCGCCGGGTGGGGCCAGGGCTCGCGCAGCTCGGGGGCGGTGTCGGCGAGCCGGTGCAGGGTGCCGGCGGCGACCGGCAGTCCGGTGCGCGCCGCGGTGGCGGCCACCCGCAGCACCAGCCCGGGATCGCGGGCGGCCGAGGCGTCCCGCGCCAGCACCACCTCACCGGCGTGCTCGACCACGCCGGTGTCCAGCGGGCGGCGCACCGGTGCCCGGCGCAGCGCGGCCAGGCCCCGGCGGGGCAGCGCCGAGCGCGCCGAGCGCAGCCCGGTCTCGGCGGCGAAGGCCACCACGCGCGCGGCTCCGGACAGCGCCCGGGCCAGCTCGAACCGGTCGGCGATCTCCAGCTGCCCGGCGACCTCGTCGGCGTCCTGGGCGCGCAGCACGTCGCGGGCCCGCCCGGCGATGCGGTGCAGCTCGGTGCGCACGTCGAGGAGCAGCGTGCGGGCCTCGAGCACCTCGCCGGCCGGGCGGTCGACCAGCTGGGCCGCGGCCAGTGCGTCGATCAGCTGGATGTCGCGCAGCCCGCCGTGCCCGTTCTTCAGGTCCGGCTCCACCCGGTGCGCCACGTCGCCGTCCTTGCGCCAGCGCTCGTGGGCGGCGTCGGCGAGCTCGTCGAACCGGCCGCGGATGCCGGCCCGCCAGGCCTGCCGGACCGCGGTGCCGACCTTGTCCGCCAGGGCCGCGTCCCCGGCGATCGGCCGGGCCTCCAGTAGGCCGAAAGCCGCCCGCAGGTCGGTGGCGGCCACCTGCACGGCCTGGCCCGGGGTGCGGACGGAGTGGTCGAGACCGATCCCGGCGTCCCACAGCGGGTACCACAGCTGCTCGGCGAGCTTGTCGACGTCCTTGCGGCCGTCGTGCAGGAGCACCAGGTCCAGGTCGGAGTACGGGGCGAGCTCGCGCCGCCCCAGGGCGCCCACCGCGACCAGCGCCGCCCGGTCGGTCAGCCCGATCGCCGCGGCGCGCGAGGACAGCCAGAAATCGTGCAGATCGACCAGGGCGGTGCGCAACGCCTCGGCGCCGAGCCGGCGCTTGCCCGGCGCCGGGTCGAGCAGGACCGCCTTGGCCCGTACCAGGTCGCCCGCGTCCCCCGAGGGCACACTCGACCCCTTCACAGCGCGTCGGCACCCCGCTCCCCGGTGCGGACCCGCACCACGGTGTCGACCCGGGTGACCCAGACCTTGCCGTCACCGATCTTGCCGGTGCGCGCGGCCGCGATGACCGCGTCGACGGCCTTGTCCACCTGGTCGTCGTGCACCACCAACTCGACGCGCACCTTGGGCACGAGGTCGACCTGGTAGTCCGCGCCCCGGTAGACCTCGGTGTGCCCGCGCTGGCGCCCGTAGCCGGACACCTCGCTGACGGTCATCCCGGCGATGTCCAGGCGCTCCAGACCGGCGCGGACGTCGTCGAGGGCGAACGGCTTGACGATGGCGGTCACGAGCTTCATGGCGTCGGTCTCCGATCGAGCCGGGGCGGATGCGGTGGGAGCGGCTGGCGCGGGAGGGAGCTGCTGGCGCGGGTGCGCGGTGGATGCACCGGAGCCCGCCGCACGGTGGTGCTGTGCAGCGGGCCCCGGAGCTGTCGATCAGGGACGGCCGGCGCCGGTCAGACGGCGTCGACGCCCCGCTCGCCGGTGCGGACCCTGATCACCGTGTCCACCGGGGTCACCCAGACCTTGCCGTCGCCGATCTTGCCGGTGCGGGCCGCCTCGACGACCGCGTCCACCACCTTGTCCGCCAGGGTGTCGTCGGTGACGACCTCCACCCGGACCTTGGGCACGAAGTCCACCGAGTACTCCGCGCCGCGGTAGACCTCGGTGTGGCCCTTCTGCCGGCCGTAGCCCTGGACCTCGCTGATGGTCATGCCCAGGACGCCGATCTGCTCCAGCGCGCCCTTCACGTCCTCGAGTACGAACGGCTTGACGATCGCCGTGATCAGCTTCATGACTCTCAGCCCTCCTTGCCGGATGCTGCGGCGACGTGCTGGGCCGCCGCGGGGGTGGCCGCGTCCGGCCGGGGCGTGCCCAGGCCGCCACCGCTGCTGCGCAGGGTAGAGAAGTCGTAGCCGGTCTCGGCGTGCTCGGACTCGTCGATGCCGGCGACCTCGCCCTCGTCCGAGAGCCGGATGCCGATGGTGGCCTTGAGCAGCAGGGCGAGCACCAGCGAGACGACGAAGGAGTAGGCCAGCACGGCCAGCGCCCCGATGACCTGGCGCCACAGCTGGTCGACCCCGCCGCCGTAGAACAGCCCGGCGACCGCCGCCGGCGAACCCGGGTCGGCGAACAGCCCGATCAGCACGGTGCCGACGAGGCCACCCACCAGGTGGACGCCGACCACGTCGAGCGAGTCGTCGTAGCCGAAGCGGAACTTCAGGCCCACGGCCAGGGCGCACAGCACCCCGGCGACGGCGCCGATCGCGATGCCGCCCAGCGGCGACACCGACGAACAGGCCGGGGTGATCGCGACCAGGCCGGCCACGATGCCGGACGCGGCGCCGAGGCTGGTCGGCTTGCCGTCCCGGATCCGCTCCACGACCAGCCAGCCGAGCATCGCCGCACAGGTCGCCAGGATCGTGTTGAGCAGGGTGAACGCTGCGGTGCCGTTGGCGCCCAGCGCGGAACCGGCGTTGAACCCGAACCAGCCGAACCAGAGCAGGCCGGCACCGAGCATGACCAGGGTCAGGTTGTGCGGGCGCATGGGCTCGCGCGGCCAGCCGCGCCGCTTGCCCAGCACGATGGCCAGGGCGAGCGCGGCCGCACCGGCGTTGATGTGCACCGCCGTGCCGCCGGCGAAGTCGATCGCGGCCAGGTCGTTGGCGATCCAACCGCCCACCACGCCGGACTCCTCGTCGCTGAAGGCGAACACCCAGTGCGCGACGGGGAAGTAGACGACGGTCGCCCAGACACCGGCGAACAGCAGCCACGCGCCGAACCGCATGCGATCGGCCACCGCACCCGAGATCAGGGCCACCGTGATGATCGCGAAAGTGGCCTGGAACGCGACGAAGAGCAGGGCCGGGATGGTGCCCGACAGCGGGTAGGCCACTTCCTCGGCCCCGTAGTCACCGACGAACAGCCCGCTCAGCCCGAACGCCTCGGTCGGGTCGCCGAGCAGGCCGCCGCCGACGTCGTTCCCGAAAGCGATCGAGTAGCCGTAGAGCGCCCAGAGAATGCCGATGAGCCCGATGGCACTGAAGCTCATCATCATCATGTTCAGCACGCCCTTGCTGCGGACCATGCCACCGTAGAAGAGCGCGAGCCCCGGTGTCATGAGCAGCACGAGCGCGGTGCTGGCCAGCATCCATGCGGTATCGCCGGTATCGAGCACGTCCACTCCCTCCCGTGTGTCGCCGCTCGCCCGAACAGGGCGTCGAAATGCGGCAGGTGCGGGAACTATCGGATCGGCGTGTTTCCGACGTCGGCAGCGGCTGTTTCGGGAAGGTGAACGAGGCGGCCCGGTCGGTTACATCAGGATGACGTGTCCGGTCCGTGACCGGTTCGCGACCTCGTGGAGGCCGAACGGGACGCCGGGATGTGCCGCGGGCCGCCGCCGGATCAGGTGGCGAGCAGGGCGTCGACGAACGCGGCCGGCTCGAACGGAGCCAGGTCGTCGGGCCCCTCGCCGAGGCCGACCAGCTTCACCGGCACCCCCAGCTCGCGCTGCACCCGGAAGACGATCCCGCCCTTGGCCGTGCCGTCCAGCTTGGTCAGCGCGATGCCGGTGACCTTGACGACGTCACCGAACACCCGGGCCTGGGTGAGGCCGTTCTGCCCGGTGGTGGCGTCCAGGACCAGCAGCACCTCGTCGATCTCGGCCTGCCGCTCGACCACCCGCTTGACCTTGCCCAGCTCGTCCATCAGGCCGGTCTTGGTGTGCAGCCGCCCCGCGGTGTCGAGCAGCACGACATCGGCGCCCTCCTCGGCACCCTGCTTGACGGCGTCGAAGGCGACACTGGCCGGATCGGCCCCGTCGGCCCCGCGGACGACGGTCGCCCCGGCGCGCTCCCCCCAGGTGATCAGCTGCTCGGCGGCCGCGGCGCGGAAGGTGTCGGCGGCGCCGAGCACGACGTGCCGGCCGCTGCCGACCAGCACCCGGGCCAGCTTGCCGGTGGTGGTGGTCTTGCCGGTGCCGTTCACCCCGACGACCAGCAGCACGGCCGGACGACCGTCGTGCGGCAGGGCGCGCACCGCGCGCTCCAGGTCCGGGAGCAGGGCGTCGGTGAGCACCTCCCGCAGCAGCGCGCGGGCCTGCTCGGAGGTGCGCACGGCGCGCGCGGCCAGCTCGGTGCGCAGCCGCTCGACCAGCTCGGCGGTCATCTCCGGGCCGAGGTCGGCCTGCAGCAGCATGGCCTCGACGTCCTCCCAGGACTCCTCGTCGAGCTCGCCGGCCCCGAGCAGGCCGAGCAGGCCCTGGCCGAAGCCGGACCGGGAGCGGGCCAGCCGCCCGCGCAGCCGGACCAGCCGGCCCTCGGCCGGGGCGATCTCCTCGGTCGGGCCGGCCGGGCGGGTCGAGGTGGGTGCGGCCGGGGCCGTCGGGGCAGCCGTCGCGGCAGGGGCGACCTCCCCGGCGGGTGGGGGCGTCTCGGGGGCCACCGGCACCGGGCGCACCGCGTCCATGGCCGCCGCTTCGAGGGCGGCGTCGTCCAGCGCCGTGTCG
>DASQMQ010000547.1:0-7029 GCA_035645455.1 Pseudonocardia sp. | reverse complement strand
CCCCGGCCCGCCCCCGGCCCGCCCGCGGCCAGCGCCGCAGCCCGTTCCGCGAGGTCCCGCCACCGGGGGTCCCGGGTCACCGGAAGCGATGTCGGCTCACCGCGCGCTGGCTGCGGCAGCAACTGCGGACCTCCGATCCCCGGCCGGCGGGTGCGGTGCCGGGTAGCCGTCGTCGTGTGCCCATGCGAGTGGTTCGCACCGGCAGGGCCAACTGGTTCAGTGACACGTCGTCATCTCTATCAGGCTGTTAGTACGTTCGGGTTAACTCGATGGGGTGGCGCCGAGCCCGGAGTGAGCCTCGCGCGCCTGGGCCGACCAGCCCCGGGCCCGGTCGGGGCGGGTCCCGCGGGGCGGTCGTCCGGGGCCGTCGAAGTGACTTAGGACACATCGATCGCGGGAGAGGGGGTTTCCGGCCAGCGGGATACCTCCGCCGCGACCGGGCGATCATCAGTGGCAACGCCGAGGATGGCCCCCATGGCGAACAAGCGGCCCCTGTTCGACGACGATCCCGGCGAGCGCGCGGCGAGCGTGCTCGGCCCCGAGTCGGACCTGTTCGGGGACCTCGACGCGGCCGGCTTCGCCGACGCCCTGCGCCAGGCCCTGCAGGCGAGCCTGGCCAGCCCGGGCGCCCCGGTCGCGGCGGCTGTCCGGCTGGCCGGCGACCTGGCCCGGATCCCGCTGGCCGGCGCGGCCAAGGCGCTGGGCCGCGACGTCGACCCGCCGGTGCCGGTGGACCCCAAGGACCGCCGGTTCGCCGATCCCGCCTGGACCAGCAACCCGGCGTTCTACGCGGTGCGGCTGGCCTACCTGGCCGGTTCCCGGTTCGCCCGGGACGTGGTCGGCTCCGCGAAGGTGCCCCCGAACGTCGCCGCCAAGGCCACGCTGGCGACCGACCTGATGATCGACGCGATGGCCCCCACCAACCTGCTGCCGCTGAACCCGGCCGCGCTCAAGCGCGCCTTCGACACCGCGGGCGGCAGCGTGGTCAAGGGCGCCGGCAACTTCCTGCACGACCTGGTCTACAACGAGGGCCGGCCGCGCCAGGTCGACAGCTCGGCGTTCGAGGTGGGCGTCAACCTGGCCTGCACGCCGTCGAAGGTGGTGTACCGCAACGAGCTGATGGAGCTGCTGCAGTACGAACCGCAGACCGAGCAGGTGCACGCCGCGCCGATCCTGTGCAGCCCGCCGTGGATCAACAAGTACTACATCATGGACCTGGCGCCGGACCGCAGCTTCGTCGAGTGGGCGGTCAAGCACGGCCGGACGGTGTTCGCGATCAGCTACCTGAACCCGGGCAAGGACAGGTCCGGCACCACGATGGACGACTACCTGGTGCACGGGCCGCGCGTCGCGCTGGACGTGATCTCCGAGATCACCGGCGCGGAGACCATCGACATCGTCGGGCTGTGCCTGGGCGGCGCGCTGACCGCGATCACCGCGGCCTACCTGACCCAGGCCGGCGACGACCGGATCGGCACCCTGACCCTGCTCAACACGATGCTCGACTACGCCGAGCCCGGGGTGCTGGGCACCTTCACCGACACCCGCACGGTGGAGCGGCTGGAGCGCAAGATGGCCAAGGAGGGCACGCTGCCCGGCGCGTCCATGGCCGGCACCTTCGACGTGCTGCGGGCCAACGACCTGATCTTCAACTACGTGGTGTCGAACTGGCTGATGGGCCAGGACCCGCCGGCGTTCGACATCCTGGCCTGGAACGCCGACAGCACCCGGATGCCGTCCGCCATGCACGCGTTCTACCTGCGCAACTTCTACATCCAGAACAAGCTGGCCGCGGGCACCCTGGAGATCGGCGGCACCACCATCGACCTGTCGGCGATCAAGCACCCGACCTACGTGGTGAGCGCGATCAACGACCACATCGTGCCGTGGGAGTCGGCGTACCGGTCGGTCGGGCTGATCAGCGGCCCGGCCCGGTTCGTGCTGGGCAGCGGCGGGCACATCGCCGGCATCGTCAGCCCGCCGGGGCCCAAGGTGTGGCACATGGTCGTCGAGGAGGCCCCGGCCGGGGCGGGCACCGCCGAGGTGAACCGCGCCGTCCCGGCCACCGGCAAGGACTGGCAGGCGAAGGCCGAGCGCCGCCAGGGCTCCTGGTGGGAGGACTGGGCGCGCTGGTCCGACGAGCACTCCGGGCCGCTGCGCACCCCGCCCCGGACGGGCAGCACGAAGCACCCGGTGCTCGGCGACGGCCCGGGGCAGTACGTGCGGACCTGACGGTCGGGCCGGTCCCTGCCCCTCCGCGCCGGTTGCACGGGCTGGACGGGCAGCGGGTCCGGCCGCCGGCGCTCAGCAGCGGCCGGTCCGCGCCGCCCGGCTCGTGTGCCGCAGGCCGGTCTCGTCCGCCCGCGGCGCCCGGTCGGGACGGGCGCGGCCGGCGTCGTGCACGCGCCGTCGCTGGGCCGCCACCACCGGCGTCCCGGCCGGCTCCGGCGCGCCCTGCGGGCACCGGCCGCCGGCCAGTTCGCGGGACAGGCTGCGGGCGGCGATCGTGAGGGCGGCCAGCACCGGCTGCAACCCCTCGTCCGGGTGGCGCACGGTCAGTTCGAGCGCCGCCACCACGTCACCGCCGGACCCGAACACCGGCACGGCCACCCCGCAGCTGCCCGGGTCCAGCTCGCCGCGGGTCACCGCGACCCGGGTCGTCCGGGTCACCGCCAGCGCGCGGCGGAGCCGGTCCGGGGAGGTCACGGTGTGCGGGGTGTAGGGCCGCAGCCCGCGCGCCACCGCCGTGTCGACCACCTCGGCCGGGGCGAAGGCCAGCAGCGCCCGCCCGAGCGCGGTGGGGTGCGCGGGCAGCGTCGCGGCCGGGGTGAACGCGGTGACCGGGTGCGGTCCGGGGACCTTCTCGATGTAGGAGACCTCCCAGCCCCGCAGCACCCCGAGGCGGGCCCGGCAGCGGGTGGCCGCGGTCAGGTCCTCCAGCACGCACGGCGCCCGCTCCTCGACCGTGGGCGGGTGGGCGTCGCCGGTGGCGATCATCCGCAGCGGCAGCCCGGCCCGGTAGTGCCCACCCGCGGTGCGCTCCAGCAGCCGCCAGGACGCCAGCTCCGAGGCCAGCCGGTGCGCGGTGGAGATCGGCAGCCCGGCCAGCCGGGCGATCTCGGTCAGCGAGTGCTGGCTGCCCTCGGTGAAGGTCAGCAGGATCGAGGTGATCTTGCTGGTCACGGACCTGCCCGACTCCGTCGAGTTCCCGGCCATCCTCGCCCTCCTCGTCGTCGTGGAGCGGTCGTCGTGGAGCGGTCGTCGTCGAGCGCCGCCGCCCGCCGCGGTGCGGCGCGGTGCGGCGTCGGGCGACCGAGCGGCGGCGCCCGGGCTGGTAGTGATCACTGTCACGTCGAACCCCACCACGCCGGACGTACCCGGGACCAGGGTCCACTGCACGCAATCGCGGGACGAAGGTCCGGTCCGCAGGTCGCGGCGGCACCACCGGGGCGCGGGGCACCCGCCCGGATGGTCGGTTCCGGCACCGGCGCAGCGGCGGGCGCTGTGAGGGGCGGCACGTTCACCGCAGCAGGCGCGGCGGCGGGCTAGAAACGCTTCGACGCGGACGGAGGACCGGCGGGAACGGGCTCGCCGGCGGCCGGGGCAGCGGGGTGGTGCGGGATGGGTGGGCCGGTGGTGGCGCCGTGATCGGGACGACCTGGCAGGGGCGGGTCGCCGTGCTCACCCTGGACCGCCCGGAGAAGCGCAACGCGCTGACCGTCGCGCTGTGCACCGCCCTGCGCGGGGCGGTCGCCGACGCCCTGTCCGGCGGCGCGCGGGCGCTGGTGCTGACCGGCCGCGGCACCAGCTTCTGCGCCGGCGCCGACCTCGACGACGTGCACACCCCCGACTTCCGGGCCGCGCTGCGGGCGATGCTGGACGCCGTCGTCGCGGCACCGGTGCCGGTGGTCGCGGCGGTGAACGGCCCGGCGATCGGTGCCGGGACCCAGCTGGCGGTCGCCGCGGACCTGCGGGTCGGCGCCCCGGATGCCCGGTTCGCGGTGCCCACCGCGCGGATCGGGCTGGCCGTGGACCCGTGGACGATCCGCCGGGTCGCCCACCTCGCCGGCAGCGGCACCGCCCGGGCCCTGCTGCTGGGCGCCGCCGAGCTCGACCTGGACCGGGCCGTGGCCGCCGGGCTGGTCGACCGGCGCGGCGGGCCCGCCGACGCGGTGGCCTGGGCGGTCACCATGACCGACCTCGCCCCGCTGACCGTCGCCTACTCCAAGCAGGTGCTCAACGACATCGGCGAGCCCGACCCGGACGGCGTCCGGGCGGCGCGGGCCGAGGCGGCGTTCGAGGCGTGCTGGGCCAGCCAGGACGTCGCCGAGGGCCGGCGCGCCCGCGCGGAGCGGCGGGCCCCGGTGTTCCGCGGGCGGTAGGCCGCGGCCGGGCAGGTCGGCGGTTCCGGTCGGGTGCGGGTGGGTAGCCCCGCGCCATGCCGTTCTTCCGCCGCGCAGTCCGTCCCCGTCCGCGCCGTCCGCGCGGCAGCTTCGGGATGTGGGGCCCGCTGCCCACCTACCGGACCCGCACCCGGCGGGGCGCGGAGGTGTCGGTGAGCGGGTGCGGCTGCTGCCTGCCGATCCCGCTACTCGCCGTGCTCGGCACCGGCGCCGCGGCGCGGGCCCTGTGGCGCGGCGCCCGCCGGGGACGGTGAGCGCAGCGCGGCCGGCTCGGCGCGCCGCCCGCGCCGCGACCCCGTGTAGGCCCACTCCCGCAGGGCGGCGAGCAGCCGGACCGGGTGCAGCCGGGGCAGCCGGTTGAGGATCGGGTCGAAGGTGACCGGCGGACCGTCCGCGCGCACCGACTCCAGCACCAGCTCCCCGACCGCCCGTCGCGACCCGCCCAGCGGCATCTCGGTCACCGTGAAGGTCACCGGACCGCGGCGGACGGCGGCGGCGACGTCGGCCGGGTCGCCGCCGACCTGCACGGGGGCGGCGGCGATGTCCAGCCCGAGCACCACCAGCCGCCCGTCCAGGACGTAGGGCAGCAGCGTGCTGTAGGGCCGCCACCACCGCGCCGACGGCACCAGCGCCAGGTGCGCGTACCCGTCCCGCCCGGACGACGCCATGAGCACGTCGAACACGCCGGAGTCGGGGCGGGGGAAGGGCGGCTCGCCGGTGGCGGGCCCGGCGGGCGGCGCGGCGGCCGGCGCGCCCACCGGCACCCGCAGCGCCATCCCCAGCAGGTCCGGGGCCCCGCCCGGGGTGCCGATCGACTTCGACGCCCGGACCACCGCCGGGCGGGTGGCCGGCCCGCCGAGGGCGGCGGCGGTGGCCGAGGCCGGGTCCAGGGTGAGCCGGGCGTCGAGCACCACGCCGACGGCGTGCAGCGCGTGCGCGCCACGGGCGCGGGCGACCACGGCGAAGGCGGACTCGACCAGGTGTTGCGCTGCGTTCACCGGGGCCGGGTTCCCCCGTTGCGCGGGCTGACACGACCGGCCGGCGGCGCGCACCACCCGGTCCGGCCGCAGCAGCACCGCGCCGGTCCGGCCCGCGGCCAGCCAGGCCGTCAGCGTCCCGTCGTCGGTGATCACGGTGTCCGCCCCGGCGACGGCCGGCGGGCCGCCCAGCCGGACCGTGCGGGCCCCGACGGCGCGGGCCCGCGCCCGCAGCGCCGGGTCGACCACCCCGACGTGCAGCAGCGCGTACCCCGGCCCGAGGACGTCGTCGAGGCGGGTCGGGACGCCGGCGACCCGGACGGTCGGCTGCGGGCACACCGTCCCGGCGAGGTCGCCGCGGTGCCGGCGGCGGTCGACCGCCGGGCCGGGCGGGTGGCGGGTGGTCAGGCCGGCCAGCGCGCGGGCCTCCGCCCCCGGCATCCGCAGCAGCCCGGCGACCACCGGCCGGCGCAGCGCCGCCGCCGCGCCCGCTCCGCCGGTCATCGCCCGCCCCACCCGGACCGCCGTGCGCACGGTGGCGGTGGCGTGCGGGGCGCGTTCGGCCTGGTAGCTGTCCAGCAGCCGGTCGTCGGCGTGGCCGTGCAGGACGGCGGCCAGCTTCCAGGCCAGGTTGTGCGCGTCGCGCAGGCCGGCGCCGAGGCCCTGCCCGATGAACGGCGGGCTGAGGTGGGCGGCGTCACCGAGCAGCAGCACCCGGCCGCGCCGCCAGCGGTCGGCCACCGCGGCCCGGAAGGTGTACTCCGCGCTGCGCAGCACCTCCCAGCCGTCGGCGGGGGCCCCGCCCAGCCAGGGCGCGACGAGCGCGGCCAGGCGGTCGCCGCTGGCCAGGTCGGCGGCCGTCTCGCCGGGGCGCAGCCGGAACTCCCAGCGGTACCGGTCCCGGCCGACGTGCAGGAACGTCGCCGCCCGCGCCGGGTCGCACACCTGGTCGACACCGCCCCAGTGGGCCGGCCCCCGCGCGCACCGGACGTCGAGCACCATCCAGCGCTCGGCGTGCCCGACGTCCCGCAGCCGCGACCCGATCATCCGGCGGACCGTGCTGTCCGCCCCGTCGCACCCGAGGACGGCGGCGGCGTCGACCTGCTCCGTGGCGTCCCCGGTGCGCAGGGTCGCCCGGAGGTCGTCGAGACCGGTCAGGGTGACGCCGTCGCGCAGGGTCAGCAGGGGGTGCCGGGCGGCCGCCGCCCGCAGCAGGGCCTCCAGGTCGGGCTGGTCGAACAGGTTGGCCGGCGGGTGGCCGTGCGGGCCCGGCCCGGCATCGCGGCGGAACACCGCGAACGGGCGCAGCCGGGCGTCGAGCAGCCGCAGCCCGGCGGCCGGGCGGCTGATCGCGGCGAACCCGTCGTGCACCCCGACCTGCTGCAGCACCCGCACCGCCTCGTCGTCCAGGTGCACCGCGCGCGGCTGCGGCCACGCCGCCGGGTGCCGGTCGACGACGGTGCCCGCGATCCCGTGCCGGGCCAGCAGCAACGCGGTCACCAGCCCGGTCGGCCCGGCCCCGACGACCAGCACCGGCCGGCGCGGTGGTGGTGGTTCGCTCGCCGGCTCGCTCATGGCAGGAACTCGCGGAGGCACCCGGCGAGCAGGTCCGGGTGGGTGATCGGCACCATGTGCGCCCCGGCGGGCAG
>DASQMQ010000546.1:0-1628 GCA_035645455.1 Pseudonocardia sp. | reverse complement strand
CGGGCGCCGACGTCCGCTCGGCCACCGCGGTGACCGGCACCGGCGTCGTGGGCACGTCGGCGTCGGGCCCGTCGACGAACCCGGGGCCGGCGGCCGGGGAGCCGACCGGCACGGGTTCGCGAAGGACGGGTCCAGCCGGGTCGGGCGCGGACGGTGCGGCGACGGCAGGACCGGGCGCCGCGGGGTCGGCGCCGGACGGCGCCGGATCCGCCTCCGCCGCCGGTGCCGACCCCGGCTCCGGCTCCGACCGGTCGGCGGCGGACGGCGGGGGCGGGAACTCGAACAGCCGGTGCCGGCCGCGCCCGGTGGCCTCGGCCATCATGTCCACGAACCGGTCGAACAGCTCGGCCGCGTCGTGCGGTCCGGCCGCGGCCTCGGGGTGGTACTGCACGCTGAACGCCGGCACGTCCAGCGCCCGCATCCCCTCGACGGTGCCGTCGTTGGAGCAGGTGTGGGTGATGAGCGCCGGGCCGAACGGGGTGTCGAACCGCTCCCCCGCCTCGCCCTGCACGGCGAACCCGTGGTTCTGCGAGGTGATCGAGATCCGGCCGGTCCCGTGCTCGAGCACCGGGATGTTGATGCCGCGGTGGCCGTAGCGCATCTTGTAGGTCCCGCGGCCGAGCGCGCGGCCCAGGATCTGGTTGCCGAAGCAGATGCCCAGCAACGGGATCCGGCGCTCGAGCACCTGGCGGGTCAGCGCGACCGGGCCGTCCGCGGTGGCCGGGTCGCCGGGGCCGTTGGACAGGAAGAACCCGTCCGCGCCCAGCTCCTCGATCTGCTCGATGGTCGCGTCGGCGGGCAGCACGTGGGTCTCGATGCCGCGCGCGGCGAGCATCCGCGGGGTGTTCGACTTGATGCCCACGTCCAGCGCGGCCACGGTGAACCGGCGGGCCACGGTGGCCGGGACGACGTAGGGCTCGCGGGTGGTCACCGCGCCGTAGAGGTCCGCGCCCGCCATGCTCGGCGAGGCCCGCACCCGGTCGAGCAGCTCGTCGTCGGCGGCCAGCGCGTCACCCGAGAACACCCCGGCCCGCATGGCCCCGCGCTCGCGCAGGTGCCGGACCAGCGCCCGGGTGTCGATCCCGGCCACCGCGACCACGCCCTGCTCGGCCAGCGCCGCGCCCAGGGAGCGGCGGGAGCGCCAGTTGGACGCGATCCGGGACGGGTCGCGCACCACGTAGCCCGCGACCTGGATGCGCGCGGACTCGTCGTCCTCGTCGTTCCACCCGGTGTTGCCGATCTGCGGGGCGGTCTGCACCACGATCTGGCGGTGGTAGGAGGGGTCGGTGAGGGTCTCCTGGTAGCCGGTCATGCCGGTGGCGAACACCGCCTCGCCGAGCCCGGCGCCGGTGGCGCCGTAGGCCTCGCCGCGGAAGATCCGCCCGTCCTCCAGCACCAGGACCGCGTTCGTCGGCCGGCTCATGGGGTGTCCCTTCCGTTCTCGTCGCGGGCCACCCGACCGTCCCGCGCGGTGATCCGACCGCGCAGCACCGTCGCGGCCACCGTCGCCGGCAGCCGCATGCCCTCGTAGGGGGTGTTCGACTTGATGCCCACGTCCAGCGCGGCCACGGTGAACCGGCGGGCCACGGTGGCCGGGACGACGTAGGGCTCGCGGGTGGTCACCGCGC
>DASQMQ010000545.1:0-1823 GCA_035645455.1 Pseudonocardia sp. | reverse complement strand
CTGTTCTGGGTGGGCATCGCGATCGTGGTGGTGCTGGCCGCGTTCCTGGTGCTGGCCGGGATCGGACTGCGCCGCTACGTGCTGGCCCCGGTGGCCTTCCTGGCCGAGGAGGTCCGCCAGGTGGTCTCGGGTGACGTGCGGCGCGAGGTCCGGGCCGACGGGCCGCGCGAGATCGTCCAGCTGGGCGAGGACGTGGACGCGATGCGCTACCACATCCTGCGCGACCTGGCCGACGCCCAGGCCGTCAACCAGCGCCTCGACGAGCAGGCCCGCGACCTGGAGCGGTCCAACCGGGACCTGGAGCAGTTCGCCTACGTGGCCAGCCACGACCTGCAGGAACCGCTGCGCAAGGTGTCCAGCTTCTGCCAGCTGCTGCAACGCCGCTACGGCGGCCAGCTCGACGAGCGGGCCGACCAGTACATCGAGTTCGCGGTGGACGGCGCCCAGCGGATGCAGCGGCTGATCAACGACCTGTTGTCGTTCTCCCGGGTGGGGCGCACCACCGAGGCGTTCGACGCGGTCGACCTCGGCGCGCTGGCGGTCACCGCGACCACCCAGCTCGAGGGCGTCCGCGAGCAGGTCGGTGGGGAGTTCGTGCTGGGCGAGCTGCCGGTGGTCCGCGGCGACCGGGGGCTGCTGCTGCAGCTGCTGGTCAACCTGCTGGGCAACGGCCTCAAGTTCCACCGCGAGGGCGTCGCGCCGGTGGTCCGGGTGCACGCCGAGCGCTCCACCGACCACTGGGAGATCACCGTGGCCGACAACGGCATCGGGATCGAACCCGAGTACGCGGAGAAGGTGTTCGTCATCTTCCAGCGGCTGCACGGCCGCGACCGCTACGCCGGCACCGGCATCGGGCTGGCGCTGGCCAAGAAGATCGTGGAGTTCCACGGCGGGCGGATCGGGCTGCTCACCCGGACCCCCGCCCTGTCCGCCGGCGCGAGCGCCGGCACCGGGACGCCGGTCGCCGAGCCCGGCGCCACCATCCGGTTCACCCTGCCCGCGGCGGCCGGCGACATCACGGAGGCACCATGACCGACCCGCAACCCCGGATCATCAACGTGCTGCTCGTCGAGGACGACCCCGGCGACGTGCTGATGACCCGCGAGGCGTTCGACGAGTACCTGCACAACCGGCTGGACGTGGTCACCGACGGCGCCGACGCGCTGGCCTACCTCCGCAAGGAGGGGGCCTACTCCGACGTCCCGCGCCCGGACCTGGTCCTGCTCGACCTCAACCTGCCCAAGCGGGACGGTCGGGAGGTGCTGCAGGAGGTCAAGGACGACCCGAGCCTGCGGCACATCCCGGTGATCGTGCTCACCACCTCGCAGGCCGAGGAGGACGTGCTGCGCAGCTACCAGCTGCACGCCAACGCCTACGTGACCAAGCCGGTGGACTTCGAGGGGTTCATCGAGGCGATCAAGCAGATCGACCACTTCTTCGTCAGCGTGGTGCAGCTGCCCTCGGGCCAGGCGTAGCGCCGACGGGCGGGCGGGACCCCCGCCGTAGGCTCGGGGGGTGACGTCCAGCGCCACCGGCACCGACCCCCACTCCGCCACCACCCCGGCCCCCACCCGGGACACGGCCCCGGCCGCGCCGCCGACCGACACCGTCGAGCACGCCGCAGCCACGCCCGACCAGTCGCAGCCGCACGGCGAGCTGGGGCTCAAGGACGACGAGTACGTCCGGATCCGGGAGATCCTGGGGCGCCGGCCGACCGACGCCGAGCTGGCCATGTACGCGGTGATGTGGAGCGAGCACTGCTCCTACAAGTCCTCCAAGGTGCACCTGCGCTACTTCGGCGAGACCACCACCGAGCAGATGCG
>DASQMQ010000544.1:0-2823 GCA_035645455.1 Pseudonocardia sp. | reverse complement strand
CGGAACTCCGGGTGCAGCGGCAGCGCCACCCGGTACTCGTTCGCCGGTCTACAAGCTGGCCAAGGAGTACCGGGTGGCGCTGCCGCTGCACCCGGAGTTCCGGACCATGCCGATGGTCTGGTACATCCCCCCGCTCTCCCCGGTGGTCGACCGGCTCACCGAGACCGGCCACGACGGCGAGGAGGCCGGCAACCTGTTCGGTGCCATCGACGCGCTGCGCATCCCGATCGGCTACCTGGCCGAGCTGTTCACCGCGGGCGATCCCGAACCGGTGCGCGGCGTGCTGCAGAAGCTGGCCGCCATGCGCGCCTACATGCGCGACGTGTCGCTGGACCGGCCGCGGGACGAGTCGATCGCGGGTGCGGTCGGGATGACCGGCGGGGAGATCGTCGAGATGTACCGGCTGCTGGCGATCGCCAAGTACGAGGAGCGCTACGTCATCCCCACCGCCTACGAGGGGGAGGCCCACCAGCTGGAGGAGCTGGCCTGCAGCCTCGACGTCGACGGCGGGCCCGGGATGGTCGGCAGCGGCCCGTTCGGCGAGGGCTCCGGCACGCCGATGCCGGTGTCGGTGGAGACCTTCCACGCCCTGCGGCACCGCCAGACCGGCGACCGGGTCGCCGATCCGGGGGAGCGCGGGGCCCGGATCAACCTGCTCAACTGGGACGGCAAGGGCCGCCCCGCCGGGTTGTTCCCGCCGGCCCAGTCACCGCCACCGCGGGAGGTGCCGCCCGGCCCCGGCGACATCACCGGGCACAGCGCGGCGACCCCGTCGTCGGCCGACCCGGGGGACGGCCGGTGACCACCCGGGCGTCCGACCAGGTCGTCGTGCTGCAGGCGGCCTCGGTGTGCCTGCAGTACCCCGACGACACCGTGCTGACGACCTTCCCGCTGGTCCGCCACGCCGTCGAGGCGCTGCCGGGCGGCCGGGCGCGCGAGCGGCTGATCGCGTTCCTGGACGCCGCCGCGGCGACCCCGCCCACCCGGATGACCCAGCACTACGTGGAGGTCTTCGACCAGCGGAAGCGGTGCTGCCTGTACCTCACCTGGTGGACCGACGGCGAGACCCGCCGGCGCGGCGGGTCGCTCGCCGCGCTCAAGGGGCGCTACCGCGCGGCCGGCGTCGAGCTCACCACCACCGAGCTGCCCGACTTCCTGCCGGCGGTCCTCGAGTTCGCCGCCACCGCCGACCTCACCGCCGGCCTGCAGCTGCTGCAGGAGCACCGGGCGGGCATCGAGCTGCTGCGGTTGGCCCTGCTCGACGCCGGCACGCCCTACGCCGGGCCGGTCGAGGCGGTCTGCGCGCTGCTGCCCGGGCCCTCGCCCGCCGACGTCGCCGCGGCGAAGGCGCTGGCCCGCACCGGGCCACCGCGGGAGCAGGTCGGGCTCGACCTCGCGCCGTTCGGCGCGCGACCGGGAGGAGCCCCGTGAACGGGATCGACGTGCTGCTGTGGGGGGTGCTGCCCTACGTCATGGTCGTGGTGCTGGTCGGCGGCACGATCTGGCGCTACCGCTACGACAAGTTCGGCTGGACCACCCGGTCCTCGGAACTGCACGAATCACGGCTGCTGCGCATCGGCAGCCCGCTGTTCCACTTCGGGCTCCTGGTGGTGATCGTCGGGCACGTGATCGGGCTGGTCATCCCGAAGAGCTGGACCGACGCCGTCGGGCTCAGCCAGCAGGCCTACCACGTGCAGGCCCTGCTGCTCGGCGCCGTCGCCGGGTTCTGCACCCTGGTCGGGGTCGGGATCCTGGTCTACCGGCGGCGCACCACCGGCCCGGTCTTCCGGGCCACCACCCGCAACGACAAGCTGATGTACGTCGTGCTGGTCGCCGCGATCGTCGCCGGGCTGGCCACCACGCTGCTCGGGGCCGCGGGCGGCGAGGAGCACAACTACCGGCTCACCGTCTCCCCCTGGTTCCGGTCGCTGTTCGTGCTGCAGCCGGACGTGGCCGCGATGAGCGGGTCCGGCCTGGCGTTCCAGCTGCACACGCTGATCGGGATGGCGCTGTTCGCGATCTGGCCGTTCACCCGGCTCGTGCACGCGTTCACCGCGCCCGTCCACTACCTGTTCCGGCCCTACATCGTCTACCGCAGCCGGGAGGCCGGGGCCGGGCGCCCCGACCGCCCCGGTTGGGAGCGGAGCGGGTGACCGAAGCGGGCCGGGGGTGAGCGGGACGCGCCCGGGGACGGCCCTTGCTCCCGGTGACCGATAGGCGTAGACAGGGGTGACTCGTTGCTACAATCGGCGAGCGTGCGGTCGCTGACCGGATCGACCTGTGCACCGGCGGCCGGGATCTGGGTGTGCATCGCCCGCGCAGCCCGTCGACCGAGCGGCCCTCGACAGCGGTCGTGAGGGCCTGGGCCGGCGGTGGACGCCCGTCCCGTCAGCAGTCCGCAGTGGGGCGGATGCGTCACCCGAACCGCAACGAGGTGCCTGTTGTCCTCCACCCAGCGCAAGACCGATGTCCACCGTGGAGCGGGTACGTGCCCTCAGCTGGTCCCCGGGCCCAGGTCCGGGCCCGGCGACGTCCCGGCCGCAGCGCCCGCTGATCCCGCGCTGACCTTCCCGGACCCTCCCAAGCTCGAACTCGACCTGCTGCTGAGCCAACTGGTCGAGCGGGCGCAGGAGGTGATGGCGACCCAGAGCCGACTGCGCGGTCTGCTGCGCGCGAACCAGGTGGTGAGCAGCGACCTGGCGCTGCCGGCCGTGCTGCGCCACATCGTCGAGGCGGCCCGGGAGCTGGTCGACGCCCGCTACGCCGCACTGAGCATCATCTCCCCGGTCAGCGGGTTGGCCGAGTTCGTGCAGGCCGGCGTGC
>DASQMQ010000543.1:0-15663 GCA_035645455.1 Pseudonocardia sp. | reverse complement strand
GGGCGGGCAGCCCGAGGTCGCCGCACCGGGCGTCCACCCTGGTCAGCCGGGCGGCGATCTCCAGGTGCTCGATCAGCCGGCCGATGTCGGCGGCGGTCTCCGGATGGCGGCCGTCGACGGTGGTGCGGGCCAGCACCGGCTGCACCTCCCGCTGCACGGGCGAGCGGAAGTAGGACCGGGACCGGCCACCGCTGTCGAGGAACTCGCGGTAGCGGCGCAGCGCGTCGAGGGCTCCCGCGGGCAACGGCCCGGCCACCGCCACCGGGGCCGCGGTGCGCAACCGGGCCAGCGCGTCGACCGCGGGGCAGGCGTCGGCGAGCAGGTCGTCGGCCGTGCTGCGGGGCATCGCGTGCACGAGCTCGGCGAGCAGTCGCCAGGCCCACGGGTGGGTGTCCCGGTCGGGCATCGCGGCCAGCGCGCGGGTGACCGCCCCGGCCACCTCGACGACCGCCGCGCGCCGCGCCGGGTCCAGGCCGTCGAGCAGGTCGGGGACGGTCGCGGTGCCGTCGGGCAGCGCGGGGGCCGGGCGCCGGGCGCGCTCGCACAGCTCGGCGACCTCGGCCGCGGGCGGCAGCGCCGGGTCGGCGGGCAGGTCCTGGTCGCCGCGGGCGCGCCGGGCCGGCGTCGAGGTGGCCAGCAGGCGGCGCAGCTCGCGCAGGTCGGCCGGGGGCAGCGCGGGGATCCGGTCCAGCGATCGGCCGGCGGTGGGCTCGGGCAGCCGGTCGCGGACCGCGCTCAGCGCGGCCGGGTCGGCCGCGGTGACGATCACCCGTCGGCCGTCGGCGACCAGGTCGCCGACGGCGGTGGCGACCACGCCGGGGTCGGCGGCCTCCAGGACCGCGAGGGCGGTGCCGCGCATCGCCTCGACCAGCGGGAGCGGGTCGTCGGAAGCACGGCGCGGGGGTGGCAGCTCGGTGACCGACGCGGCCAGCGCCTCGGCCAGCCGGCGCAGGCCCGGCGGGGCGGCGCCGGCGGCGATGGTGGCGGTGATGTGGCTGTGGGCGAGCGCGGTGGCCCGGTCCGATCCGCCGGCGGCCAGCCGGTCGACGAACACCCCGAGGTCGGTGTCGTCCCCGCCGGCTCCGCCCGCCGCTCCGACGTCCAGCACGCGTCCACCTCCCGCAGCGCTCGGCCGACCCGCAGCCGGTCACCCTTAGTATCGAACTGGCCGACGGAATGTTGCACCCCCGTCGGGTGGCCAGCAATCGCGCTGCGGCCGGATGCCCGCTGCGCGCGGCATCCGGTCGAGGGGACGCACCTCCAGGCGGGGCAGCCCCGTGCACGGCGCGTGGCGCCCCGCTCACGGAGGGCGCTGACCGACAGGGTGCGACGAACGGCAGCCTTCGGGCGACGGGCGGTCGTCGGTCCAGGGATCCGGCGGAGCTTCCTGGCCTTCGGCATTGAGGCCGGCGCTCCGCCGGCGCGGGGGAAATGGGCGGCGGCGACCGGGACCGGCGGTCGGGGCACGTCGTCGGACCCCGGCCGCCGGTCACCCGGCCGCCGCCTCGGTTGCTCGGGCTACGCGCCCAAGCGGAGCTTCAGCGCCTCCAGCTCGTCGCGCATCGCGGTGGGCAGGCGCTCGCCGACGACCTCGAACCACTCCTCGATCAGCGGGATCTCCGCCTTCCACTCCTCGGCGTCGACAGCCAGCGCGGCCTCGACGTCGGCCAGCGGGGTGTCCAGGCCGGCCAGGTCCATCTGGTCGGCGGTGGGCACGTAGCCGACGGCGGTCTCGACCGCCGACGCGGTGCCCTCCATCCGCTCGATGCACCACTTGAGCACGCGGCTGTTCTCGCCGAAGCCCGGCCACAGGAAGCGGCCGTCCTCGCCGCGGCGGAACCAGTTGACGTAGAAGATCTTGGGCAGCTTGTCGGCGTCGGCGCTCTTGCCGACGTTCACCCAGTGCTGGAAGTAGTCGCCGACGTCGTAGCCGAGGAACGGCAGCATGGCCATCGGGTCGCGGCGCACCTGGCCGAGCCCCCCGGTCGCGGCCGCGGTCTTCTCGCTGGACATGGTGGCGCCCATGAAGGTGCCGTGCTGCCAGTCGCGGGACTCGGTGACCAGCGGGACGGTGGTCTTGCGCCGACCGCCGAACAGGATGGCCGAGATCGGCACGCCCTGCGGGTCCTGCCATTCCGGGGCCACCACCGGGCACTGCGCGATCGGCGTGGTGTAGCGGGAGTTCGGGTGCGCGGCCGGGAAGTCCGAGTCCGGCGTCCACTCCTGGCCGGTCCACGCGGTGAGGTGCGGAGGCTTGTCGTCCCCCCCACCCGGGCCCTCCAGCCCCTCCCACCACACGTCGCCGTCGTCGGTCAGCGCGACGTTGGTGAACAGCGAGTTCCCCTGCTCGACGGTGCGCATCGCGTTGGGGTTGGTCTTCCAGTTGGTGCCCGGGGCGACCCCGAAGAAGCCGAACTCGGGGTTGACCGCGTACAGCCGGCCGTCCTCGCCGAACCGCATCCAGGCGATGTCGTCGCCGATGGTCTCGGCGCGCCAGCCGGGCACGGTGGGCTGCAGCATGGCCAGGTTGGTCTTGCCGCAGGCCGACGGGAAGGCCGCCGCCACGTAGTAGGCCTTCTCCTCCGGGCTGATCAGCTTGAGCACCAGCATGTGCTCGGCCAGCCAGCCCTCGTCGTGCGCCATCACGGAGGCGATCCGCAGCGCGTAGCACTTCTTGCCCAGCAGGGCGTTGCCGCCGTAGCCGGAGCCGTAGCTCCAGATCTCCCGGGTCTCCGGGAAGTGGGTGATGTACTTGGTCTCGTTGCACGGCCACGGCACGTCCTGCTGGCCGGGCTCGAGCGGGGCGCCCACCGAGTGCAGCGCGGGCACGAACCGGTCGCCGGCCGGGCCGTCGAACAGCGGCAGCACGTCGGCGCCCATCCGGGTCATGATCTTCATCGAGGTGACCACGTACTCCGAATCGGTGATCTCCACCCCGAGGAAGGGCTGCTCGGCGTCCAGCGGGCCCATGCAGAACGGGATGACGTACATCGTGCGCCCGCGCATGCACCCCCGGTACAGCTCGGTCATGATCGACTTCATCTCCGCCGGATCCATCCAGTTGTTGGTGGGACCGGCGTCGGCCTGGTCGGCCGAACAGATGTAGGTGCTTTCCTCGACGCGGGCGACGTCATCGGGATCGGAGGCGGCGTAGAACGAGTTCGGCTTCTTCTGCTCGTTCAGCTTGATGTACGTGCCGGCCTCGACCAGGCGGCTGGTCATCCGGTCCCACTCGGCGTCGGACCCGTCGCACCACACCACGTTGTCCGGCGTGGTGAGCTCGGCGATCTCCCGCACCCAGGACTGCAGGCGAGCGTTCCGGGTCGGCGCGTCGTCGATTCCTGGCACGGTCATCGCGGTCATATCCGTCCTCACTCCTGGCCGGCCACCCGGCCCCGGAAATGCTGCGCGCACCCGCGGCCGATCGGTCCGGGTGTGCTGGTGAAAAGGTGTTGCTCGAAGGTACCCGGGGCACCGCCGTTACCCCACCGCTGGCGCTGTCGGTCGGCTCACAAGACCGATCATGTAATCGATTCAGTCCAGGTGTAAGCGTTTTCCCTGTGGCCACTCCCACGTCCGCCCCGCGGGCGCCGGGGGGCGCGCGCACGGCCTGCGTACCACCATCCGGCCGAGCCACGGCGCTGCCCCCGAGGGGTGCCGCCCGGGCGGGCGACCGTCGCCGGGATCCGGCTGCGGCGTTACGCTGGGCCCACCGCTTCGAGTAGGGGACGCCGGTGGCGGGTACGTCGCCCTGCTCGGGTCGAGCGGAACCGCTCTCACCCGTTCCGAGCCTCCGGGAGGGTCCGATGAACGACACCGCCGAGTACCTGCTGCTCCTGATGATCTCCCTCGCGCTGACCCTGCTGGTCGCGCGACTGCTGGTCCGAGCCGGCGAGCCGTTCCTGCAGGAGGTCTTCCAGGACGCGAAGGTCAGCCGGGCGGTGAACTGGCTGCTGTCGGTGCTGTTCATCCTGATCACCAGCGGGGTGGTGGCGATGCTCTCGGTGCTCAACGTCAACACCGGTAGCTCGTTGCAGAACTTCGTGGTCAAGCTCGGCATGGTGCTGGTGGTCCTGGGCATCGCCTACGGCATCTCGCTGCTGGTGCTGATCCGGGTCCGCGAGCGGCGCCGCGCCGACCAGATCTCCGAGCAGGTCTCCGAGCGCCTCGCCGACCGCGGCATGACGCCCACCGCGCCCGCCGGCGGCGTCCCGATCAAGTCGGCGCCACCCGTCCCGCCGCTGGCTGCTCCGGCCACCGCACCCGCCACCCAGCCGGGGCCGCCGGCCGCGCAGCCGCAGCCGGCCGCTCCGGTCGTCCGCCCGGCCGGGGTCCAGCCGGGCGGGCCGGTCCCGCCGGCCCAGCCCTGAGCCCCCGGCGCCCGACGCTCCGATCGCGGCGGGAGCGCTCAGCGCAGGGCGCCGGCCATCGGCCGGGCCACCATCGGCGGGCCGGCGATCACCGGGACGGGCACCGGCAGGCGGTGCACCGTGGCGTTCCAGTACCGGCAGTCCGGGTCACCGTCGCGCCACGCGTTCGCCAGCCGGGCGGCGGCGTCCGCGCTCACCCGGCGGCGCGGCCGCGGACGCATCCCGCAGCGCTCGCGCACCTCGCGGTCCAGCGCGTGCCACGCGTCGGCCGCGGTGGTGTGCACGCTGAGCGTCGGCCCGTCCTCGTCGCCGACCAGCAGCGTGTAGGCGCTCACCACCTCGTACGGCATGGTCCCGACCCCCTTCGCCCGTCACCTGGATGTGCGCGACGACACCGGCGCGTCGGATCAGTCAACGCGACCGCGCCGACCGGGTGACGGATCGACGCGCCATCGTGCGCCGAACGGTGCGCCGGACGCGCAGAGTCGCCGATCGGCTACCCGGGCGGAGCACGGGCGCGACGCCAACGGGTGAGCCGATGTCGACCGGCGGGGCCGGCTCAGCGGCCGAGGGACACCGAGGACATGTTCAGGTCCGGCACCCGGATCGGCGGCATGGCGGTGCGGGTGAACCAGTCCTTCCACTCCCGGGGCAGGGTCCGCTCGGTCGCGCCGACCGCCTCGGCCCGGCGCAGCACGTCGAGCGGGGAGTGGTTGAACCGGAAGTTGTGGTCCACCTCGCCGACCACCTCGCCGTCCTCGACCAGGTACACCCCGTCCCGGGTGAGCCCGGTGACCAGCAGGGTGGCCGGGTCGACCAGTCGGATGTACCACAGGCAGGTCAGCAGCAGCCCGCGCCCGGTGCCGGCCACCAGGTCGTCGGTGCCCTCCGCGGTCCCCCCGGTGAGCAGCAGGTTGTCCCCGGCCGGGGTGAACGCGGTGCCGAACTCGGCGGCCTCGGCCCGGGAGTAGGCGAGCTCGCCGATCGCCCCCTCGCGGATCCACTCCACCCGGCGGGTGGCGGCGCCGTTGTCGAACACGCTGATCCCCTCCCCGGACCGGGACGCGGTCAGGAACGGCTCGTACTCCAGTCCCGGCGCGGCCGGGTCGGCGGCCAGGGTGAGCGGCAGCCCGGTGAGCCGCTCACCGATCCGCGGACCGTCCGGGCCGGCCAGCGCGCTGCGCCCCTCCTGGGCCGGGCGGCCGTCCATCGACCAGGCCAGGTAGATCATCAGGTCGGCCACCGCGGACGGCGGCAGCACCGCCGGGTAGCGCCCGGGCGGCAGGATCAGCTTCCGGCGGCCCCAGGCCAGCCTGCGGGCCGCGGCCGCGGCCAGGTCCACCACGTCGACGTCGGTGAAGTCGGTGGTGGACGCCCCGGCCCAGGCCGAGCTGCCCAGGTCGCGGGTCTTCGCGTTGAGCTCCACCGAACCGGTCGGCTGCACCCAGCGCCGGCGCAGCCCGGTGGAGGTGCCCAGCCAGGTCGTGGTCAGCTCGTGGCTGGCGAACCCGTACTGCCGGTACCGGCCGGCCAGCACCTCGGCCAGCCCGTCGGCGAGCGCACCGAACACCCCGATCGAGGTCTCCACCGGGCCGTCGGACCAGGTCGGGTCGTCGCCGGTCGGTTCCGGCAGCGGGACCGCGTCGGTGGCCGGACCGGCGTCCCGGGCCGCCGATTCGGCCGCCTTCAGCAACTCGTCGAGCCGGCCGGCGTCGGTCACCGCGGCACTGGTGCTGGCCACCCCGGCCGCGGTGCCGCCGTCGACCGCCACGAAGGCGATCACGGTGACCCGCCGCGAGGTGGTGTGCCCGTTGGTGGTCATCGTGGAGTTGGCCCAGCGCAGCACGGCCTCGCTGGTCTCCCGGACCAGCACCGCGCAGTCGGCCAGCCGCTGCCCGAGCACCAGGGTGCGCTCGACCACCTCCTGGGCCGCCCAGCTGCCGCGCACCGGCTCGGTCACTGCCCCTCCTCCTGCGTGTTGAGCACGCTGATCCCGCGGAACCGGGCGGCCGGGCAACCGTGGCTGACCGGCGCGGCCTGCCCGGGCTGGGCCTTCCCGCAGTTCATCGCCCCGCCGAGCCGCCAGGTCGACGGCCCGCCCACCGCGTCCAGCGAACCCCAGAAGTCGGTGGTGGTGGCCTGGTAGGCGACGTCGCGCAGCTGCCCGGCGAGCGCGCCGTTCTCGATCCGGAAGAAGCGCTGGCCGGTGAACTGGAAGTTGTACCGCTGCATGTCGATCGACCAGGACTTGTCGCCGACCACGTAGATCCCGCGTTCCACGCCGGCGATCAGCTCCTCGGTGGTGGTGTCGCGCTCCTGGTCGGGCCGCAGCGACACGTTGGCCATCCGCTGGATCGGGACGTGGTGCGGGGAGTCGGCGAACGCGCAGCCGTTGCTGCGCGCCAGGCCCAGCCGGGGGGCGAAGGTGCGGTCGAGCTGGTAGCCCACCAGGACGCCGTCGCGGACGAGGTCCCACTCGGTGGTGGCCACGCCGTCGTCGTCGAAGCCGGTGGTGGCCAGCCCGTGCGGCACCGTCCGGTCGCCGGTGACGTGCATGTGCGGCGAGCCGTAGCGCAGCGTGCCGAGCTGGTCCGGGGTGGCGAAGCTGGTGCCGGCGTAGGCGGCCTCGTAGCCGATGGCCCGGTCGTACTCGGTGGCGTGGCCGACCGACTCGTGGATGGTCAGCCACAGGTTCGTCGGGTCGATGACCAGGTCGTGCGGCCCGGCCGCGACGCTGGGCGCCTTGGTCTTCTCGGCCAGCAGCTCGGGCAGCTCGGCGAGCTCGCCGTCCCAGTCCCAGCCCCGGCCGGTCAGGTACTCCCAGCCGCGCCCGACCGGCGGGGCCAGCGAGTCCATCGACTCGAACCCGCCGGCCGCCCGGTCCACCGCGGTCGCGGTGAGCGAGGGCCCGACCCGGACCCGCTGCTGGGTGGTCGAGGTGCCGGCCAGGTCCGCGTAGAACTTGCACTCCCGGACCTGGACCACCCCGGCGTGCACGTGGTCGACGCCGTCGCCGGCCAGCAGCCGCTGCGACCACTCGACCAGCAGCTCCACCTTCTCCCGGGTGGGCACGGTCAACGGGTCGACGGCGTACTCCGAGACCCACACGGCGTCGCGGTGCACCGGCTCGTCGGCCCGGTGCACCCGCTCCAGGGCGACCGGGGCCAGCGTGCGGGCGACCTCGACGGCCCGCTCCGCGGTGGCCGCGGCCCGCTCCGGGGTCAGCTCGACGTGCGAGGCGAACCCCCAGACCCCGTCCACGACCACCCGCACGGCGAGCCCGACGGTGGTGGCGTCCACGATCCCGGTGACCCGGCCGTCGCGCAGGTCGATGCTCTGCGTGACGATCCGCTCGACCCGCAGGTCGGCGTGCCCGGCGCCGAGCGCGCGGGCCCGGTCCAGGGCGGCGTCGGCGAGGGCGGTGAGCGGCAGCGCGCGGAACCGCGGGTCGAGCCGACCGACCGGGTCGGGGGGCGTGGCCATGACGGCAACGTAGCCCGCCGGTCCCGGCCGGGCCCGATCACCGCCGGGCGGCCGTCCCCAGGGCGTCTCAGCGGGGCGTCGCCGGCGGGTCGGCCTCGGCGACCAGCCGGGCGTAGCGGGTGCCCGCGGCCAGCAGCAGCAGGCCGGCGCCGAGGAACGCCACCACCCGGGCGATCCCGTCCAGCGCGACCAGGTCGAACAGCACCAGCTTGGCCACCGCCGCGGCGACCAGGACCAGCCCGGTGACGCGCAGCGCCGGTCGGGTGATGCCGCGGGCCAGCAGGACCAGCGCGGCGACCGTCCAGGACACCGTGACCAGCGCGTGCCCGGCGGTGAAGCCGGTGCGGTCCGGGGAGATCAGCAGCGCGACGGTGATCACCAGGGTGCCGGCGCCGTACAGCCCGACCAGGCCGATCGGCGCCCACAACCGGGCCGACGCCGCGTCCGGGCGCACCCAGCCCAGCCGGCCGCACGCCACCAGCAGGGCGGCGGCCAGCGCGAGCACCAGCGCCGCGATCCCGGCCGCGGTGATCAGCGCCTGCTGGCTCACCACCCCCCCGGCGACGTACGGGAACTGCGGGAACGACACCGGCGGCGGCGCCGACGTCGGCAGCCCGGCCAGCACCCCGATCCCGCCGAGCACCAGTCCGACGACGAGCAGGAACCGGCTGCGGGTGGCCGTCGCGACCACCGCGGCCAGCACCGCCTGGGCCAGCAGCACGGTCACCATGGCCGCGCCGTCCAGGGCGGTCACCGTGGCCTGGAACACCGCCAGCGTGGCGGTCGCGCCGGCGGTGAGGCGGACCGCCGGCTGCCCGCGGGTGAGCAACGCCACCACGGCGGCGCCCAGCGCGGCGGCGAGCACCACGAGCGCGCCCGGCCACCCGTCGAGCGCGGAGCCCGCCGCGGCGGTCGGGATCGCGGAGGCCACCACGAGCACCGCGACCGCCGGCGGCCGGGCCACCAGCCGGGCCGCCGGGGCGGCAGTGCCGAGACCCACGACCAGTGCGGCCAGCGCGACGGCCACCGTCGACAGCTCCCCCACCGCGCCCTCGGCCAGCCGGACCGCCTCGACCACGCCGTAGACCACCGGTCCCGCGGCGGCCACCAGCATCAGCACCGGCCAGTCGCGGCGCAGCACGACCGGCAGCGCGGCCAGCTGGAGGGCCAGCACCAGTGCGACCAGCAACCAGCCGGCGGTCAGCGCCGGAGCGAGCAGCGCCGCCCCGGCCACCACGCCGGTCCCGAGCAGCTGGGAACGCCACCGGTCGGCCAGGCCCAGCCCGCCGCCGGCCACCACCAGCGCCACCACCAGCGCGGGCACCTCGGCCAGGTAGGCGTAGAGCGCGGTGGCCGCCGCGACGACCAGGTAGAGCGTGGCGAAGCCGGTGGCGGTGACGGCGAGCGCCCCGGTGCGCCCGCTCGGCCTGCGGTGCAGCCAACCGCCGATGCCGATCAGGGCCGCGCCCAGCACCGCGCCCGCGGCGACCCGCAGCGGCGGCGAGAACCACCCCCGGGACGCGGCCAGCACCATCAGCAGCACGACGCCGAGCAGGGTGACCGCGCCGCCGGTCCAGGCCAGCAGCCGGGCCCCGGACAGCGCGGGCAGCCGGCGGCGCCGCGGTGCGGGGGCGCCCGTCCCGGGCGGCGCCCAGCCGGTCTGCTGGCCGCCGGACGGCCAGCCCTGCCCCCACTGCTGCCCGCTGCCGGACGGGCCGGCCGGCCACGCCCCGGCCGCCGGCGGGTAGCCGCCCGGGGCCCAGGAGCCGGCGGTCCCGAACACCGGTCCCGGGTGTCCCGGGCCGGGGGCCGGGTGCGCCGGCCACCCGCCGGGCCCCCGGCCGGTCCCGGCACCCGCACCGCCGGGCCCGGGACCCTGCCCGGGCCGATCGCCCGCCGGACCGGCGCCGGCCCCCGGCCACGCCCCGGTGGCCGGGTCACCGGCCACCGTCGTCGGGCCCGCACCCGCCCCCGCCGGCACCCCCGGAGCCGCTCCGGGGACCTGCCCCGGACCCCCCGGTCGAGCGGAGGTCACGATTTGCCCCGATTCCGACGCAACCCCCTTGACGGTCGATGCGTCTCCCTGGTGTGACGACTGTCCTGCCGTCGACCGACCGGGCCCGCCCGGGACGGTGGACGCCCGCAGCGCGCGGAGCTCGGCACCCATGCCGCCGAGCTGGTGTCCGAGCCTGTCGAGCTCGGCGGCGAGGACCTCGTACGGATCCGCGTGGCCGGTGGCGGCGTCGCTCATGCCCAGCAGCATGGGCGACGGCCACGCTCCCCGGATCCGTACCGCTACCCGGATCCGGTCACAGCTGCATCACGTACGCCCCGCCCAGCTCCCCGCTCCCCGGGGGCGTCCCCGCTCATCCGCAGTCCGCCCCGACCGCCATCCGGTCGTACCCGCGGACCCGTCTGGAGGTTGTGTGAGCACCATCACGCCTGACCGTACGGCAGTGCCGACCACGCAGGTCCTGGCCACACCACCGCACGCAACGCAGCGCGCGCCCCGTCCGGCCCCGCACCCCACCCGGTCCTCGTTCCCGACCGTGTCGGTGGTCGTCCCGGCCCGCAACGAGGCCCGCAACCTCGAGATCGTGCTGCCGGCGATCGCCGCGGTGCGCCCGGCCGTGCACGAGATCATCGTGGTGGACGGCAACTCCACCGACGGCTCGCTGGACGTCGCCCGCCGGGTGCTGCCCTGGGTGCGCACCGTCTCGCAGACCCGCAAGGGCAAGGGCAACGCGATGGCCTGTGGGTTCGCCGCGGCCACCGGCGACGTGATCGTGATGTTCGACGCGGACGGCTCGGCCGACCCGGCGGAGATCCCGGCCTTCGTCGGGGCGCTGGTGGCCGGCGCGGACTTCGCCAAGGGCAGCCGGTTCACCGAGGGCGGCGGCAGCGACGACATCACGCTGCTGCGGCGCAGCGGCAACGCCGGGCTCAACGGGGTGGCCAACGCGCTGTTCGGGACGTCCTACACCGACCTCTGCTACGGCTACAACGCGTTCTGGGCCGACCTGCTGCCGGTGCTCGACCTGCCCGCGGTGGACGCCCCGGCGCCGGCCGACGGGATGCTCTGGGGCGACGGCTTCGAGATCGAGACGGTGCTCAACTGCCGGATCGCCGCGGCCGGCCTGAAGATCTCCGAGGTGCCGTCGATCGAGCGCCTGCGGGTGTTCGGCGAGAGCAACCTGCGCACCTTCGCCGACGGCACCCGGGTCCTGCGTACGCTGCTGGCCGAGCACCGGCGGGCCGACCGCCGCTCGCCCGTCCGCCGCTCCCGCTGACCGCGCCACCGCGCAGCGGGCGCGGTCAGCCGACCCGGAGGAGAGTTCCGTGACCAGCGCCCCCGCCGTCACGGCGAGCGTCGTGATCTGCGTCTACACCGACAAGCGGTGGGACGACATCGTCAGGGCGGTCGCCTCGGTGCAGGCCCAGGACGTCACGGCCGCCGAGACGATCGTGGTCGTCGACCACAACCCCGACCTGCTCGCCCGGGCCGCGGCCGCGTTCACCGGGCCGGGGGTCCGGGTGCTGCCCAACGCCCACCGGCAGGGCCTGTCCGGCGCCCGCAACACCGCGGTCACCGAGGCCGTGGGCGAGGTCATCGTGTTCCTGGACGACGACGCGGAGGCCCGCCCCGGGTGGCTGGCCGCGCTGCTGGCGCCCTACGCCGACCCCACCGTGGTCGGGGTCGGCGGGGTGGCGCACCCGCGCTGGCCGACCAACCGGCCCCGGGTGCTGCCCGGCGACGCCCCCTACGACCCGGACGCCACCGGCGAGCTGGACTGGATCGTCGGCTGCACCTACACCGGCCAGCCGCGCACCCAGGCCGAGGTGCGCAACCTGATGGGCTGCAACATGTCCTTCCGGCGCGAGGTGTTCGAGCGCGTCGGCGGGTTCGCCGAGGACATCGGCCGGATCGGCAAGAACCCGCTGGGCTGCGAGGAGACCGAGCTCTGCATCCGGGCCCGGCAGGTCTACCGGCGGGCCGGGCAGGAGATCCGGATCGTGTTCGAGCCGGCCGCGGTGGTCGACCACCGGGTCAGCGACGACCGGGTCGAGTGGGCCTACCTGCGCCGGCGCAGCTGGTCGGAGGGGTTGTCCAAGGCCGCGGTGTCCAAGCTGGTCGGCGCCGGGGACGGGCTGGCCACCGAGCGCAGCTACGTGGCCAAGGTGCTGCCCACGGCGGTGCTGCGCGAGCTGAAGGAGGGTCGGGTGTCCTCGGCCGCGGCGGTGGTCACCGCGCTGGCCTTCACCAGCGCGGGCTACGTGCGCGGCAAGCTGCCCGGGGCGACCGCCGGAGTGCGGCTCCCGGCGGCCGCCGAGTCCGGTGCGCCGGCCCCCGGGTCGGCGGTCGGGCAGAACCTCGCCGCCCAGACCCCGACGACCCCGACCCCGACGACACCGGCCCCGGTCGCCGACGCCCCGGCCGCCCCGGCGATCCCGCCCAGCCCGAGCCCGGCCGCATCCGCCCCGGCGGCAGCCGAGTCCGCCCCGGCCGGGCCGAGCCCGGACCACGGTGCCTGAGGACCGGCCGCCCACCGAGTCCGCCACCGAGTCCGCCACCGAGTCCGCTGCAGGGTCCGCTGCAGGGTCCGCTGCGGTGGCACACCGGCAGGTCACCAGCTACGTCCACCACCGCGCCCGGCTGACCGAGGGCCAGCAGCGGGCCTGGGACCGCTGGTGGCCCGAGCGCGGCCGGGACGTCGCCGACCTGGTCGGCGGCGTCGAACCCTACGACCCGCCGGCCTGGTTCGGCCGCGTCGCCCCGCTGCTGATGGAGATCGGGTCGGGCATGGGGGAGTCCACCGCGGCCATGGCCGCGGCCGAGCCCGCGGTCGACCACCTGGCCGTGGAGGTCTTCGAGCCGGGCCTGGCCCAGCTGCTGATGCGGGTGGCCGAGCTCGGGCTGACCAACGTGGCCGTGCTGCGCGGCGACGCCGTCGCGCTGCTGCGCGAGCGGGTGCCGCCGGGGTCGCTGGACGGCGTGCGGATCTTCTTCCCGGACCCGTGGCCGAAGCGGCGCCACCGCAAGCGCCGGCTCGTGCAGCCGGCGGTCGTCGCCCTGCTGGCCGACCGGCTGCGCCCCGGCGGCTGGCTGCACCTGGCCACCGACTGGGCCGACTACGCCACTCAGATGCGGGTGGTGTGCGATGCCGAGCCGAGCCTGCGCAACCCGTCGCCCGGCGGCTGGTTGCCCCGACCGTCGTGGCGCCCGGTGACCAAGTTCGAGCAGCGCGCGTTGGACGAGGGACGCCAGGTCCGCGACCTGCGGTACTACCGGGAGTAGTCCACGATCAGCCAAATGTAGCAGTGTGTGGAGGGGCCTCCCATCGCCCGTTCGAGGTAGTAAATACCCCGACCCCCGACCGGGGACCTGGCCGATCGGAAGGCGACCAACCGGGTGACGCTCGTTCTACGGGACTCCGAGGTCCCCGCTCCCCGTGACAGCGACCGCACCGGCTCCGGGTCCACGCCGCCCGGCAGCCGCCCGGATCCGGTGGATCCGGCCGCCGCAGAGGAGTTCCTGCAGCGCTTCCACGCCGAGACCGCCCCGCCCCACCCGTTCGAACAGCGCCGCCGCCAGGTGCTCGACGAGATCGACCGGACCGGCAGCTACACCCACACGGTCGACGAGCTGACCTACGGCGCCCGGGTGGCCTGGCGCAACGCCGCCCGCTGCATCGGCCGGCTGTACTGGAACAGCCTGCGGGTGCGCGACCGCCGGACCCTGCGCGCGCCGGCCGAGGTGGCCGCCGAGTGCGTCGCCCACCTGCACGACGCCACCCGCGGCGGCCGCATCCGGTCCACCATCACGGTGTTCGCCCCGGAGACCCCGGGGGACGCCGGGCCGCGGATCCACAACGACCAGCTCATCCGGTACGCCGGCCACCTCCTCGACGAGCCGGGCGGTCGCGGCCCGGACGGCGGCACGGTGCGCGGCGACCGGCTCAACGTCGCCCTGACCGAGCGGGCGGTAGCGCTGGGCTGGCAGCGCCCCGACCCGCCCGGCCGGTTCGACGTGCTGCCGCTGCTGATCTCCGCCGACGGCAGCCCGCCCGAACTGTTCGAGCTGCCCGTCGACGCGGTGCTGGAGGTCGAGCTGACCCACCCCGAGCACCCGTGGTTCGCCGAGCTGGAGCTGCGCTGGCACGCCGTCCCGGCGATCAGCAACATGCCGCTGGTGGTCGGCGGGGTGACCTACCCGGCGGCCCCGTTCAACGGCTGGTACCTGGGCAGCGAGGTCGGCGCCCGCAACCTGGCCGACACCGACCGCTACGACCTGCTGCCGGAGCTGGCCGAGCGGCTGGGCCTGGACACCAGCTCACCGCGCACGCTGTGGCGCGACCGCGCGGTGCTGGAACTGCTGCGCGCGGTCCAGCACTCGTTCGACGCCGCCGGCGTGACGATGACCGACCACCACGCCGAGGCCGAGCGGTTCCTGGTGCACGTCGCCCGCGAGGAGAAGGCGGGGCGCCGCTGTCCGACCGAGTGGAGCTGGATCGTGCCCCCCGTCTCCGGCGCGCTCACCCCGGTCTTCCACCGCTACTACGACCCGCCCGAGCCCGGCCTGCGCCCGGCCTACGTGGCCCGCGGCCCGGCCGGGCCCGGCGTGGACAGCGCACGGCCCGGACCGGAATGTCATCAGCTCTGATGGCGGGCGAGAGATCGGCCGTCCACGTCGGGCGCCGAGCGGTCTCCGGCCTCTGCAGGGGATCAGCGCAGCGTCCGGGCCGAGCCGCCGTCGACGGGTGGGCTTTGGTCGCACGAAAGCGACCGCTCGACCAACTCACGTGATACGGATGCCGGCCGACCAGTAGCGTCTGATCGGGTCGGGACCGACCGCACGGAGGAGGGATGAGCCACCGTGGCCCACGACAAGCAGTCCGACGGCTTGGCCAGGACGCTGACGCAGCTCTTCGAGCTCTTCCCGAATCCGAGCACCAAGCGCCCCTACACGTTCGAGGAAGCCGCCGAGCACATCAACCGGCAGGCGGCCGCACTCCCCGAGGACGAGCGCAAGAGCCGGACGATCTCCAGCACCTACGTCTGGCAGCTGACCCGGGGCAAGCGCTCCAACCCCACGGTCGGCCACCTGACCTCGCTGGCCGACCTGTTCAACATCAGTCTCAGCCAGCTCATCGACGCCATCGGCACCGGCGACAACCCGCGCGCCCGGGAGGAGCTGGAGGTCGTCGCGGCGATGCGGGACGCGGGCGTGCTGGAGATCATGCACCGGGTGCGGGGCCTGCCCGAGGACTCCCGGCGCACCCTGCTGGCCGTGCTGGACCACGCCCGGCTGAACGGCCCGCCCGACACCTCGACGGGCTGAGCTGCCGAGCGGTCACGCGCTCCGCAGGTGCGGGTACCGGCGACCGGGCGGGTCGGCGAGGAACTCCTCGACCCTCGGGTCGTACCACAACCGGGCCACCGCGACCAGGAACGCGGCCTCCTCGCGGAGCGAGCCGGCCGGCTCGGGCACCCGCTCGGGGAACCGGGCGGCGTCCGCGTCGACGGGCCGCGCACCACGGGCGGCCGCCTCGACCGCGTAGCGCAACCAGCAGGCCTCGGCGAGCACCGCGACGGCCTCGTCGCCGGCCGGCCCGGCGCGCGACCGCGCGAAGTCCTGCGCCCGCTCGATCACCGCGCCGTCCTCGGCCAGCCCGACGAGCGTCCAGGACGCGTCCCGCATCGCGATCACCCGCCGGTAGAGCCGGCCACCCGGGTCGCGCAACGTCCGGCGGTCGGCCACCGAGCTGATCCCCCACTCGGGAGCGGCCTCGGCGAGCCGGTGTGCGAGCGG
>DASQMQ010000542.1:0-6001 GCA_035645455.1 Pseudonocardia sp. | reverse complement strand
CGCCGACGCCCGGGCCGCGCGCACGCTCGCCTCGGCGGCGCTCGCCGGCCAGCCGCGGCGGTTGACCGGGTGGTTGTGCACGGCCACGACGGCGTCCCGGGCCCGGGCCACGGCGTCGGCCACACCGGGCAGGTCGAGCAGCGGGGCGAGCGGGTCGCGGGTGCGGGGCGGGGTCACCCGGTTCATGCTGCCACCGCCCCGCAGCGCCCGGTCCCGAATGCCTGGAGAGCCACCTTGTCGGCGCCGGACGCCCGGAAGGTGGTTTTCCGGGCGTTCTGCGGGGGCGCGCGGTGGGATCGAGGAGGGTGGGCGGCGAGTGAGGGCCGCTGGTCGGACGCTCGTCGGCCGCTCGTCCCCCGTCCGACGCACCGTCAGGGCCTGGCCGGACCGACGGTGCGCGGCGCCCTCCTGGCCACTAGCGTCGGGCCCCGATGCACGCGGAGCCGAGCGGCGCCGGGCAGCGGTGCCCGGGGCCGCCCAGGACCAGGAGGTTTCCATGGCCGCCGAACCGACACTGAGCAACCTGTCCACGGAGAGCCGGAGTTTCCCGCCCAGCGAGGAGTTCGCCGGGCAGGCGAACGTCGCCGTCGAGGCGTACGACCGGGCCGCCGAGGACCGTGAGGGGTTCTGGGCCGAGCAGGCCGACCGGCTGCACTGGCACCAGCGGTGGGACCGGGTGCTCGACTGGGACGCGCCGTTCGCGAAGTGGTTCGTCGGCGGGCAGCTGAACGTGGCCTACAACTGCGTGGACCGGCACGTCGCGGACGGCCACGGCGAGCAGGTGGCGTTCCACTGGGAGGGCGAGCCCGGCGACACCCGCACCATCACCTACGCCGACCTGCAGCGCGAGGTGTGCAAGGCGGCGAACGCGCTGACCGAGCTGGGCGTGCGGGCCGGCGACCCGGTGGCCATCCAGCTGCCGATGATCCCCGAGGCGGTCATCGCGATGCTGGCCTGCGCCCGACTGGGCGCGGCGCACAGCGTGGTGTTCGGCGGGTTCTCCCCGGGCGCGCTCAAGGCCCGCATCGAGGACGCCGACGCCAAGCTGCTGATCACCTCCGACGGCCAGTACCGGCGGGGCAAGCCG
This sequence comes from Pseudonocardia sp., assembly GCA_035645455.1. Lineage (GTDB taxonomy): Bacteria > Actinomycetota > Actinomycetes > Mycobacteriales > Pseudonocardiaceae > Pseudonocardia. The sequence goes on along the minus strand of DASQMQ010000542.1, from coordinate 4,914 downwards.
GCGCCGATGAAGGAGAACACCGACAAGGCGGTCGCCGAGACCTCCTCGATCCAGCACGTGCTGGTGGTCCGGCGCACCGAGACCGAGGTGCCCTGGACCGAGGGTCGCGACGTGTGGTGGCACGACGTCGTCGACTCCCAGTCCGACCAGCACGAGGCCCAGCCGTTCGACGCCGAGCAGCCGCTGTTCATCCTGTACACCTCGGGCACCACCGGGAAGCCGAAGGGCATCCTGCACACCTCGGGCGGCTACCTCACCCAGGCGGCCTACACCCACCACGCGGTGTTCGACCACAAGCCCGGCGAGAGCGTGTACTGGTGCACGGCCGACATCGGCTGGGTGACCGGGCACAGCTACATCGTCTACGGGCCGCTGGCCAACCGGGCCACCTCGGTGATGTACGAGGGCACCCCGAACACCCCGCACGAGGGCCGGCACTGGGAGATCATCCAGAAGTACGGCGTATCGATCTACTACACCGCCCCCACGCTGATCCGCACGTTCATGAAGTGGGGCAAGGAGATCCCGGAGAAGTACGACCTGTCCTCGTTGCGGGTGCTGGGCAGCGTCGGCGAGCCGATCAACCCCGAGGCCTGGATGTGGTACCGGGAGATCATCGGCAAGAACAACTGCCCGATCGTGGACACCTGGTGGCAGACCGAGACCGGAGCGATCATGATCGCGCCGCTGCCCGGGGTGACGGCGACCAAGCCCGGCTCGGCGATGCGCCCGCTGCCGGGCATCGTGGCCAACATCGTCGACGAGAACGGCGAACCGGTGGGCCACGGCAACGGCGGCTACCTGGTGCTCGACCAGCCGTGGCCGGCGATGCTGCGCGGCATCTGGGGCGACGAGGAGCGCTACCGCGACACCTACTGGTCGCGGTTCGCCGAGCAGGGGTACTACTTCGCCGGCGACGGCGCCAAGTACGACGACGACGGCGCGATCTGGCTGCTCGGCCGCGTTGACGACGTGATGAACATCTCCGGGCACCGGATCTCCACCACCGAGGTGGAGTCGGCGCTGGTCAGCCACCCGACCGTGGCCGAGGCGGCGGTGGTCGGCGCGTCCGACCCGACCACCGGGCAGGGCATCGTCGCGTTCGTCATCCTGCGCGGCGACGCGGCCAAGGACGGCGGCGAGGAGGCGATCAAGGCGCTGCGCGACCACGTGTCCAACGAGATCGGGCCGATCGCCAAGCCGCGCCAGATCATGGTCGTCGAGGAGCTGCCCAAGACCCGCTCCGGCAAGATCATGCGCCGGCTGCTCAAGGACGTCGCGGAGAACCGGGAGGTCGGCGACGTGACCACGCTGGCCGACTCGGCGGTGATGGATCTCATCTCGGCCGGGCTCAAGGACGGCAAGTCCGAGGACTGAATCCACGCGCCGGGGCGGTCGCCGTCGGGCATCCTGGTCGGGTGTCCGATGGCGACCTCCCCGTGCGGGGCGCGCTGGTGCTGCCCGAGCGGGAGCTGCACTGGCGGTTCTCGCGCGCCTCGGGCCCGGGCGGGCAGGGCGTGAACACCACCGACTCGCGGGTCGAGCTGTCGTTCGACCTGGCCCGCTCGCCGTCGGTGCCCGAACCGCTGCGGGAGCGCGCGCTGGCCCGGCTGGCCGGGCGGCTCGTCGACGGGGTGCTCACCGTGGTGGCGTCCGAGCACCGCAGCCAGCTGCGCAACCGCGACGCCGCCCGCGAGCGGCTGGCCGCCCAGCTGCGCGACGCGACCGCCGCCGACCCGCCGCAGCGGCGCCCGACCCGCCCGTCCAAGGGGGCCAAGCGCCGCCGGATGGACGCCAAGTCGCGGCGCGGGGAGATCAAGCGGCTGCGCGCCCGCCCGACGGACTGACCGCGGGAGATCGTCGACCGGACCCGGGAGCTGCACGGGGATCCCGATCCGGACCGCTACCCGGCCGACCCGCGCGGGTTCCGGCGGGAGTGAGCCCGGACACGGGATCCGTCCGGTGAGCGGCGGCGCGCCTCGCGGGGCGTCGGAGGAGCGCCCGTGGAAGGATGGCGTCCCGATCACGCTCCGATCTTCGACGCGGATCGGGCGCAGCCGAGCAACACATCAGGAGGACCGCGGTGTCCAGGCCGAACAGCTCCGACCGCGCGGACGTTCCGCCCGTGCTCCCGTCGATCCCGCTGTCGCCCGAGCCGACCCCCTCGGCCGCGGACAAGTCGATCGGGCAGCTGGTCGGCGAGGCCACCCAGCACGTCTCGACGCTGGTCCGGGCCGAGGTCGAGCTGGCCCGAGCGGAGATCACCGCCGAGGTGAAGAAGGGCGTGCAGGGCAGCATCTTCTTCGTCATCGCGCTGACGATCCTGCTGTTCAGCCTGTTCTTCCTGTTCTTCACCCTGGGTGAGCTGCTGGACCTGTGGCTGAACCGGGCGGCCGCGTTCGCCATCGTGTTCGGCGTGATGCTGCTGGCCGCCGGCCTGTTCGGGCTGCTCGGCTACCTGCGGGTGCGCAAGATCCGCAAGCCGGAGCGGACGATCAGCTCGCTGCGCGAGTCGGCACAGGTGATCTCCCACCGCGGTCGCGGCGCCGCCGCCACGCCGGACCGGCCCGAGCTCGCCCGCTGAGCGATGCGCCGGCGCGGCCCGGACCCCTCGTCGGTCCGGCTGCCCGGGCCGTGGGCCCATCGCGCGGTCTCGGCCAACGGCATCCGGTTGCACGTCGCCGAGTGCGACGGCGGCGGGCCGCTGGTGGTGCTCGTGCACGGGTTCGCCGAGTTCTGGTGGGCCTGGCGCCACCAGTTGACCGCGCTGGCCGAGCACGGGTACCGCGCGGTCGCGGTCGACCTGCGCGGCTACGGCGACTCCGACAAGCCGCCGCGGGGCTACGACCTGTGGACCCTCGCCGGGGACGTGGCCGGCCTGGTCCGGGCGCTGGGCGAGCCGCGGGCGCACCTGGTCGGGCACGGTTGGGGCGGCCTGGTCGGCTGGACGGTCGCCGCGGTGCACCCCCGGCTGGTCGAGTCCCTGGCCGTGCTCGGCGCCCCGCACCCGCTGGCCGTGCGCCGGGCCGTGCTGCGCGATCCCCGCGGCCAGGGCCGGGCGATCGCCCGGCACGTGCTCGGCCTGCAGCTGCCCCGGTGGCCGGAGCGCTCGCTGGTCGCCGACGACGCGGCCCGGGTCGAACGGATCCTGCGCGACCGGTCGGGCCCGGAGTGGGCGGCCTCGGCGGACTTCACCGAGGCGGTGCGCTGCTACCGGACCGCCTTCCAGGTGCCCGGGGTGGCGCACTGCGCCGCGGAGTACCACCGGTGGGCGGTGCGCTCGCAGTTCCGGGCGGAGGGGCGCCGGTTCGCCGCCGCGGTGGCCCGGCCGGCGGAGGTGCCGGTGCTGGCCCTGCACGGTGAGCGGGACCCGTGGGTGCTGGCCCGCACGGCCGCGGCGTCGCGCCGGTGGGTCGTCGGCGAACACCGGGTCGAGGTGCTGAGCGGCGTCGGGCACTTCCCGCACCAGGAGCGCCCCGACGCGACCACCCGGCTGCTGACCGCGTTCCTGCCCGGCGGTCGTGCGCGGGAACCAGGGTCATAGCTCCGGTTGCCGCTCACGACTCGCCGTCACGCGGACAGGCCGAGCCGGCGGCACCCAGGTGACCGCCGGCGTCCTGCGCACCATGGCGACTCCGGCCCGCACGAGCACGCCACCACCACGACGCCGGCCACCCGGTGATGCGCTCGCCCGATCCGGGCGAGCGGTGGCGGTGGTGCTACCCGGACAGCCGGTGGTCTGCGCGGTCCGGCGACGCCCCGGCGACCGAACGGTGGTCAGACCGGATCCAGCGCGGCGGCCCTGGCGGTGACGGCGGTGTCCGGGTTGTCGGTGATCAGTCCGTCCACCCCGGCCACGAGGTGCGCCGCGTACTCGGTGAACGCGTCGCCGTAGGGGGCCGGATCGGGGTCCGAGCGCAGGTCGGCCGGCAGGAAGCAGTTCTCGTTGCGGAACGTCCACGGGAACACCAGCAGGCCGGCGGCGTGCGCGCGGTCGACCAGGCCGGTCGGTCCGGCCGCCGCTCCGGTCTCGTCCAGGCCGATGACCTGGTCCTTGCCCGGTCCGATCGCGTCGGCGTAGTCGGCGACGGCGGCCAGGCCGTCGTCGGTGTCCACGTCGACCGGTCCGGGTGCCGGTTCGACCAGCTGCACCAGCCCGACGGCCAGGCGCGGGGCCAGCGCCCGCAGGGTGCCGGCCGCGAACGACATCACGAACACCGGCGCGTCCGGCCGGTCGAGCCCGGCGCGGTCCAGCGCGTCGGCCAGGACCGGTTCCAGGGGCAGGCCGAGATCGGCGAAGTAGGTCTCGTGCTTGGTCTCGACGCACACCCCGATCTCGCGGCCGAGCTCGCCCGACAACCGGGCGCGCAGCGCCAGGACCTCGTCGAAGGTGGCCACCCGGAAGCGGCCGTCGTAGAGGGTGTTGCCGCGGCGGACGGTCGGCATCCGCTCCCGTGCCCACAGGGTCTTCAGCTCCGCCAGCGTGAACTGATCGACGAACCACCCGCTGACCACGGTGCCGTCCACGGTCCGGGTGCACCGGCGACCGGCGAACTCCGGACGCGTGGCCACGTCGGTGGTCAGGCTCAGCTCCGGCTCGTGCCGGGCCACCAGCACGCCGTCGGCGGTGATCACCAGGTCGGGCTCGACGTAGTCGGCGCCCAGCCGGGCGGCCAGCTCGTAGGAGGCGAGGGTGTGCTCGGGGCGGTACCCGCAGGCACCGCGGTGGCCGATCACGATCGGGTCAACAGGGGCGGACGAGGTCGCTCGTCCGGCAGCACGTCCCACGGCGGCAGCATTCCGGTTGCCCGCAACCGCGCCGCTACGGTCGTGCGGCGGGCCCGGGTCGATCGTGGAACGCCGAGGTGAACGACCGCCGGATCAGGGTCACGGCCGCGAGCGTGGTCACCGCGA
>DASQMQ010000541.1:0-6410 GCA_035645455.1 Pseudonocardia sp. | reverse complement strand
CGGGAGAGCCACCTCCAGGACTGATCCGGTCCGGTAGGTGGCTCTCCCGGCAGGGGGACGGCGGCGGCGGTGCGGTCAGCTGGAGCGGCTGCGGCGGATCAGGAAGATGATCAGCAGCAGCAGGGCGCCACCCAGCACCGGGGCCAGCCGCTTGAGCACCGGGGCGCCGGCGGTGTCGAGCAGGTCGATGGCGTCGATCTCGCTCTTCATCGGACCGGACGGCCGGGCCATCGGGGTCGGCGCGTTCGGCCCGGAGGTGACCGGGGCGGCGTGCACGCCGGTCGCGGCGGCGACGGACGCCTCGGAGGGGGCGGACGGGGCCTTGGCGGCGGTGCCGGCGCTGCCCGACCCGTTGGCGGCCCCGTTGGTCGCCGCCGCGCCGGCGGCAGCCGTGCCCGAGGCTGCGGTGCCGGCCGTCGGGGCGGCGTCGGCCTGCGGGGTCAGCTTCTCGGCCACGCACGCGGCGAACTGACCGATGATCTTGTCAGCCACGTCGGAGATGACGCCGCGGCCGAACTGAGCGGGCCGGCCGGTGATCGTCATGTCGGTGACCATGGTGACCGCGGTCTTGTCCGGGCCGTCGGCGACCATCGAGCCGGTCACCGTGGCGCTGGCGGTGCCGTTGCCGCGGGAGTCCCGCCCGTTGGCCTCGATGACCACCTTGTGCGCGTCGGCGTCCCGGGTGACGTAGGTGCCCTTGCCCTTGTAGGTCAGCGAGATCGGGCCGAGCTTGACCTTGACGGTGCCGCTGAAGGAGTCGCCCTCGTACTCGGTCAGGGTGGCCCCGGGGAAGCACGGAGCGATCATCTCCGGGGTGTTCAGCGCCTCCCACGCCTTCTCGATCGGTGCCTCGATGTGGAACGTGCTCTCCAACTTCATGGGGTCTCCTCGGAAAAAAGGCGGACGCCCGCCCCGGCCGGACCGGGGCGGACGTCCGCTGTGGTAACGCGAATCAGCCCGCGGCGGCGAGCACCGCGCGGCCGGTGAGCACCCTGGCCAGGTGCTCACGGTAGTCGGCGGCCGCGTCGGCGTCACTCGGAGCCGCGGTGCCCTCGGTCGCACGTTCGGCCGCCGCGCGGACGGATTCCGCGCTCGCCTGCTGCCCGACCAGCGCCTGCTCCACCCCGGTCGCCCGGATCGGCGTGGTGCCCATGTTGGTCAGCCCGACCCGGGCCTCGGCGATGGTGCCGCCGTCCACCCGGACCGCGACCGCGACCGCGCACATCGACCAGGCCTGCGCGGTGCGGTTGAACTTCTCGTAGTGGCTGCCCCAGCCGGTGTACTTCGGGAACCGGATCTCGGTGAGGATCTCGCCCTCGCCGAGCGCGGTGGTGAAGTAGTCGACGAAGAACTCCGCCGCGGTCACCGTGCGGGTGCCCGAGGGCCCGGCGATGACCAGCTCCGCCTCCAGCGCGAGCGCGACCGCGCCCAGGTCGCCAGCCGGGTCGGCGTGCGCCAGCGACCCGCCCAGGGTGCCGAGATGGCGCACCTGGTTGTCGGCCACCGTCTCGGTCGCCTGGGCCAGCAGCGCCAGGTGCTGCTTCACCAGATCGTCGCGGAGGAGGTCGTAGTAGGAGGTCATCGCGCCGATCGCGATGCGGTCACCGTCCTCCCGGATGCCGCGCAGCTCGGCGATGCCGCCGAGATCGATCAGCACCGACGGGGCGGCCAGCCGCAGCCGCAGCACCGGGATCAGGCTCTGCCCGCCGGCCAGGATCTTGGCGTCCTCGCCGCCGTCGCGCAGCGCCTGCACCGCCTCGGCGACCGACGCCGGCTTGACGTAGTCGAACTTGGACGGGATCACTGGACCTCTCCCTGGGGGTTGTTCGGGTCGATCGAGCCCAGGCCGGCGCCCGGCGAGTGGGTGTCGACCGGGGTCTCCTGGGTGCTGCGCCCCTGCGCCTCCTGGATGGCCCGCCACACCCGCTGGGAGGTGGTGGGCATCTCGATGTCGGTCACGCCGAACTGGCGCACGGCGTCCAGCACGGCGTTCACGATCGCCGGGGTGGAGGCGATGGTGCCGGCCTCGCCGACGCCCTTGACCCCCAGCGGGTTGGTGGTCGACGGGGTGCTCACCGTGGCGGTCTCGAAGCTGGGCAGGTCGGCCGCCGAGGGCAGGGTGTAGTCGACGAACGTGCCGTTGACCAGGGTGCCCTGCTCGTCGTAGTTGGCCTCCTCGAACAGCGCCTGGGCGATGCCCTGGGCCAGCCCGCCGTGCACCTGGCCCTCCACGATCAGCGGGTTGACCACCGTGCCGATGTCGTCCACGCAGACGTACTTGCGCAGGTCGACGTGCCCGGTCTCGGTGTAGATCTCGACCGCGGCCAGGTGGGTGCCGTGCGGGAAGGAGAAGTTCTCCGGGTCGTAGACGGCGTCGGCGTCCAGGCTCGGCTCCATGTCCTCCGGGTAGTCGTGCGCCATGAACGCGGCGAACGCGATCTCCTGGATGGCCTTGCCCTTGTCGGTGCCCTTGACCGTGAACGAGCCGTTGGCGAACTCGAGGTCGTCCTCGGACGCCTCCAGCAGGTGGGCGGCGAGCTTCTTCGCCTTGGCGATCACCTTGTCCACCGCCTTGACGATGGCGATGCCGCCGACGGCCAGCGACCGGGAGCCGTAGGTGTCCAGGCCCTTCGGGGCGATCTGGGTGTCGCCGTGCAGGATCTCGACGTCCTCGAACGGCACCCCGAGCTGGTCGGCGACGATCTGGCTGAACGCCGTCTCGTGCCCCTGGCCGTGCGGGGAGACCCCGGTGGTCACCTCGACCTTGCCGGTGGCCAGCATCCGCACGCTGGCCGCCTCCCAGCCGCCGGCGCCGTAGGCGAGCGAGCCGAGCACCCGCGACGGGGCCAGCCCGCACATCTCGGTGAACGTCGAGATGCCGATGCCGAGCTGGACCTTGTCGCCGTTGCGGCGGCGCTCCTCCTGCTCACGGCGCAGCCCCTCGTAGTCGAAGGTCTGCATGGCCTGGTCGGTGGCCTGCTCGTAGTTGCCGGTGTCGTAGGTGAGCCCGACGACCGTGGTGAACGGGAACTCCTGGTGGGTGATCCAGTTCTGCCGGCGCAGCTCCATCGGGTCGCGGCCGAGCTCGACGGCCAGCTCGTCCATGATCCGCTCGATGGCGAACGTGGCCTCCGGCCGGCCGGCGCCGCGGTAGGCGTCGGTCAGCGTCTTGGTGGTGAACACGTTGGTGCAGGTGAACTTCAGCGCCGGGATCTTGTAGATGGCGTTGAACATGAACGCGCCCAGGATCGGCACGCCCGGGCCGACCAGCCCGAGGTAGGCGCCCATGTCGGCGAGCAGGTGCACGTCCAGGCCGGTGACCGTGCCGTCGCGCTTGGCGGTGATCGTGATGTCCTGGATCTGGTCGCGCCCGTGGTGGGCGGCCAGCAGCGACTCCGAGCGGGTCTCGGTCCACTTGACCGGCTTACCCAGCTTCTGGGCCAGCACCACGCAGAGCATCTCCTCGGGCACCACGCCGATCTTGCCGCCGAAGCCGCCGCCCACGTCCGGGGCGATGACCCGCAGCTTGCTCTCCGGGACGCCCAGGGTGACCGTGGTCATCGTGCGCAGGATGTGCGGGACCTGCGTCGAGGAGTACATCGTCAGCTGCTCGCCGGACGGGTCGACGACCACCGAGCGCGGCTCCATGAACGCCGGGATCAGCCGCTGCTGGCGGAACCGGCGCTTGAGCACGATCGAGTCCGGGTCGGCCTCCGCGGCCGAGATGGCGTCCGCGACGCTGCTGCCGGTGCCGGCCTCGCCGGAGTCGAACACCCAGGTGGCGTTCTCGTTGGTGCCCAGGTCGGGGTGCACCAGGGTGGCGCCCTCGGCCAGCGCGGCCTCCATGTCGAGCACCGGCGCCAGCTCGTCGTAGTCGACCTCGACCAGGTCGCCGGCGTCGCGGGCCTCGGCCGCGGTGCGGGCGACGACGATCGCCACGCCCTCCCCGGCGAAGTGCACGGTGCGGCTGGCCAGCAGCGGGCGCTGCGGGGTCTTCATGTCCGCGGTGACCGGCCAGGCGCAGGGCAGCCCGACCGACTCGACGCCCAGGTCGGCCGCGGTGTAGACGCCGACCACGCCGGGCGCGGCCTTGGCCGCCGCGGTGTCCACGCCGGTGATCGTGGCGTGCGCCAGCGGCGAGCGGACGACGTAGGTGTGCAGGGTGCCCTGCGGGGTGATGGCGTCGGTGAACCGGGTCCGGCCGGTGATCAGGCGGGCGTCCTCCTTGCGGACGCGGGCCTTGCCGACCTCGGGGGCGGCGGGTGTGGTGGGTTCGGCGGTCGTGGTCATTTACTGGCCTCCTCCGGCGACGGACGCGGTGGCCGGGGTGTCGGCCGGCGCGCCGCCGGGCTTCATCTTCTGGGCTGCGCCCTGCACCGCCCGCACGATGTTCTGGTACCCGGTGCAGCGGCAGAGGTTGCCCTCGATGCCCTCGCGCACCTCGTGCTCGTCGGGGTCGGGGTTGTCGCCGAGCAGGTCGATCGCCTGCATGATCATCCCTGGCGTGCAGTACCCGCACTGCAGGGCGTGGTGCTCGTTGAACGCCTCCTGCATCGGATGCAGCTTGCCGTCCCGGGCGATGCCCTCGATCGTGGTGACCTCGCCGCCGTCGGCCTGCACGGCGAGCACCGAGCAGGACTTCACGCTCTGCCCGTTGAGGTGGACGGTGCACGCGCCGCAGTTGCTCGTGTCGCAGCCGACCAGGGTGCCGGTCTTGCCGAGGCGTTCCCTCAGGTAGTGGACCAGCAGTGTGCGGGGCTCGACGTCGTCGGCGTAGTTCACGCCGTCGACGGTGACCCGGACCTGTGCCATCAGACTCTCCTCACATCGCGACGTCGTCGCCGCGCGGAACTCCCGGGGGACCGACCAGAGGCGGTCGCCGCTGGAAGCGGTCCGCTCCGGTGCCGCCACGCCGTTGTGGCGGCCACCACATCTCACCGTCGTTGATCCATCGTGGCAAGTGATCGACGCGGCGGCGCTTCCCCGATCGAGGAGACGCAGGTCACGAGCGGCCGTCCGGGCGTGCCGGTCTTCTCCGCAGATCGGACTCTGAGGCTTCTCCTGCTCCGCATCCGCGGCGGGATCGGCGCCGAGACTTCAGCTGATCGGACCAGCCGCCGGCCCTGCCGTCTGGTCAGGAGGGGCGGTCGCCCGGCTCGCGGCCCGGGCGCCGAGCGGACGCAGCGGCTGCGCGGTGCGGTGCGTCCAGGCGCCCCACCAGAGCCCCGCGCCGTAGCCGAGGTCGTCCAGCCGGCGGGCCAGCAGGTGCCCCAGCGGACCGGGCCGGACCCGCGGGTCGCGGCGCCGGTGGCGCCACCAGTCGACCAGTCCCTCGACGACGGCGACCGCCAGCACGCGCCGCCGGGCCCGCCGCGACAGCACCGCGGCGACGACCGACAGCGGCCAGTAGTGCCGGGTCACCGCGTCCGCGGACTGCGCCACCGCACCCACCGCGCCCCACCCGACCAGCCGGGCGGCGGTCGTCCGCGGCCGGTCCATCCGCCGCAGCTGCCGGGCCAGCCGCTCGGTGGACACCGCGACCACCCCGAGCGCGGCCAGCACCGTCCGGGGCCGACCGGCCAGCACCAGGACGGCGATCGCCGCGCCCGAAGCGCTGAGCACCATCGGCGGCACCGCACCGGGGTGCCGCACCGACAGCGGCGCCGCGCCGGTGCCGTAGTAGGCCTTGCGCAGCCACCACGTCGTCAGCCGGGTCCGGTGGTCGTGCGCGACGCGCGCGGACGGCTGGTAGCGCAGCCGCCAGCCGGCCGCGTGCAGCCGCAGCACCAGGTCGACGTCCTCGGCGACGTGCATGTGCTCGGCGAACCCGTCCCCGACCGCCGCCCGGCGCACCAGCAGCGCCGCGCTGGGCACGTAGGCGACCCGGGTGCGCGGGACCACCAGCGCCGGATCGGGACCCAGGTCGAGCGACGAGCGGACGGCCTCGTAGCGGCCCAGCCAGCCGGTCACCGGGGGCAGCGCGACGATCCGCGGTGCGGCCAGCGCGACGGCGGGGTCGGCCAGCGCGACGAGCAGCGGGTCGAGCCAGCCCGGCTCCGGGACGACGTCGGAATCGAGGAAGGCGACCAACGGCGTGGCCGCGGCGGCGAGCCCGGCGTTGCGGGCCGCGGCCGGTCCCCCGCTGCGGTCGCGGCGCAGCACCTCGGCCCCGGCCTCGGCGGCGACGGCACGGACGGCGGCGGGGTCGGCCGAACCGTCGTCCACCACGATCACCCGCAGACCGTCGAGCGAGGCGAGCAGGCGGCGCAGGCCGGCGGTGCGGTCGCGGACCGGCACGACGACGGTGACGCGGTCCGGTGTCGGGACGGCGTCCGGTGGGGCGCCGACGGGGTGCGCGACACCGGCGTCGAGCAGGCGGCGGGCGAGCACGGCCGAGGTGGGGCCGTCGA
>DASQMQ010000540.1:0-5942 GCA_035645455.1 Pseudonocardia sp. | reverse complement strand
CCGTCGTAGGCGTCGACCGTGGCCTTGACCGAGTTGCGGATGTAGGAGATGTCCTGGTTGGCGTTCAGCTGGCCCTGGCCGAGGGTGTCCGCGGTGGCCTCGCCCAGCAGCAGGTCCTGGCTGTAGGGGTAGTTCGGCAGCGTGGTGTAGCCGTCCACGATCCAGGTGATCCGGCCGTTCACCACGGCGGGGTACGGGTCGGAGTCGGTGGTCAGCCACGGCGCCACCTGGCTGACCCGGGCCTCCGGGTCGCGCACGTAGAGGATCTTCGAGTTCTCGTTGATCGAGCCGTTGAACAGGATGTTCCGCTCGCCGTAGAGCAGCGCGAACACCGTCCGGTTGAACACGTTGCCGATCGACACCCCGCCCTCGCCACCGTAGGTGGAGCGCTCGGAGTCGGAGTCGTACTCCAGCGGGGCCGAGCCCTCCTCGGCACCCACGATGGAGTAGCCCTGGATCAGCTCGCCGTAGTAGATCCGCGGCTCCTCGACCCGCAGCTCCTCCGGGATCGACGGCGACGTGGAGTTCGACAGGTCGATGCTGGTGAAGTTGGGCAGGCCGCCCTGGCCACCGCTGTCCTCCAGCACCGCGTTCACCTGGTTGGCCGGGGCCACCACGATGCCGTTGCCGTGGGTGTACACCAGCCGCTGGTTGATCCAGTCCTGCTGGTTGCCGGCCAGGCCGGTGCTGTCCAGCTCGCGCAGCGCGACCACGTAGTCCTGCAGCTCGCCGTCGACGGTGTAGCGGTCGATGTCGAGGTTCGACGGGAACCCGTAGAAGGTGCGTCGCTGCTGCAACTGGGTGAAGGTCTGGGAGATCTTGGACGGGTCCAGCAGGCGGATGTTGGAGATCGTCGCGGTGTCGTTGCGCACCTGCGCCGGGGTGGCCTCCGAGGTGCCGGTGTAGGGCACCTGCTGGACGTTGTCGATGCCGAACGCCTGCCGGGTCGCGGCGATGTTCCGCTCGATCGACACCGCCTCGCGCTCGTTCGCGTTGGGCGCGACCACGAACTGCTGCAGCACCTGCGGCCAGGCCGCGCCGACCAGCACGCTGGACAGCACCAGCAGCACCGTGGCGATGGCCGGCAACTGCAGGTTGCGGCGGAACACCGCGGCGAAGAAGGCCGCCGCGCAGATGATCGAGATGAACAGCATGATCAGCTTGGCCGGCATCACCGCGTTCAGGTCGGTGTAGGTGGCGCCGGTGAAGATGTCGCTGCGGTTGCTGTAGAGCAGCTCGTACCGGTCCAGGTAGTACGCCACCGCCTTGAGCAGCACGAACACCCCGGCCAGCACGGCCAGCTGGGCGCGCGCCGCGGCCGAGACCTGGCCGGCCCGGCCGGTGAGCCGGATGCCGCCGAAGATGTAGTGCGCGACCAGCGCGACCAGGAAGCTGAGCGCCACGCCGACGAACAGCCAGTCCAGCACGTAGCGGTAGAACGGCAGCTGGAACGCGTAGAACCCGATGTCGATGCCGAACTCGGGGTCGGTGATGCCGAACGGGGTGGAGTTGAGGAACTTCTGGACCGTCTGCCAGTCGCCCTGGGCCGCGACCCCGGCGATGATGCCGACCACCACCGGGATGCCCACGCCGAACAGCCGCAGCCGCTGGATGATCACCGTCCGGTACCGGGCGATCGGGTCCTCCGGGCCGGAGATCGGCACGAACACCGGCCGCGACCGGTAGGCGATGGCCAGCGACAGCGCCACCAGGCCGCCGATCAGCAGGCCGGCGATGAGGAACAACACGATGTGGGTGAACAGCACCGTGGTGAACACGCCGGTGAAACCGACCTCACCGAACCAGAGCCAGTCCACGTAGAAGCTGATCAGACGGGAGCCACCGAGCAGCAGCAGCACCAGGATCCCCGCCACGACGAGCAGGATCCGGGTACGGCGGGTCAGCGTCGGGGCTCCCACCGGGGGCCGCATGGCCACAGGGCACGCTCCAGGAGTTCGGTTCTCGGGTGCGGGACGACGCCCGGCCGGATGCGACGGCAACCTCTCCTGATCGCCCCTGGCAGCCGCCCTACGGCGCGCCCTGCCCTCCCAACTCTACGGATGACGTGTTGAGTTCCCGTTCGGGCCCCGAATGTCCGCTTCGACCGGTGACACCGTTGTCCCGAACGGCGGGCGACGCTCTGGTCAGCAGCCGGCGACGGGCCGGCCGGCGCGCAGCGCGTCGAGCCCCGCGACCGCCTCGGACAGCGTCGCCACCCGGACCAGTTGCAGGTCGGCCGGGGCGGTGGCCGCCGCCTCGGCGCAGTTCTCGAACGGCACCAGGAACACGCTCGCCCCGGCGTCGCGGGCGGCGGCCATCTTGAAGGGGATGCCGCCGATCGGGTCGACCACCCCGTCCTGGGTGATCACGCCGGTGCCGGCCACGAACCGGCCGCCGGTGATCTCGCCGGGGGTCAGCTTGTCCACCACGGCCAGCGCGAACATCAGCCCGGCCGACGGTCCGCCGATGTCGCCGAGGCTGATGGTGATGTCACCGGCCTGCGGCTCGATGCCCGGGCGGATGCCCAGCAGGCCCTGCGGGCGGTCCGGGCTGGCCCCGAGCACCACCTCCGCGGTGCCCTCCTGGCCCGCGCGCCGGTAGCTGACCTCGACGGCCTGTCCCGGGGTGGTGTCGCGCAGGGCCTCGGCCACCGCCGGCGGGGAGTCGACGGCCCGGCCGGAGACCGCGACGATCTCGTCCCCGACCTCCAGGGCGGGCTCGGCCGGGGAGTCCACGGTGAACTCCGCCACCACCACCCGGGTCGGCACCTCCAGCAGGGTCAGCGCGGCCACCTCGGCGTTGGCCTCCGAGGCGGCGAACTGCTCGGTGTTCTCCGCCTTGACCTGCGCGTCGGTCTTCTCCGGTGCGTAGACGGCGGTGCGCGGCACCACCTGGCGGTCACCGGCGGCCCACGAGCCGAGCGCGGCGAACATGGTCAGCCGCTCGGTCACCGCCACCGTGGTCATGTTCAGGTGCCCGGAGGTCGGGAACGTCTCCAGCCCGTCGATGGCGATCACCGGGACACCGCCGACCTCGCCGAGGGTGTCGTAGGTCGGGCCGGGCCCGAGGGCGACCATCGGGACCGGCAGCGTCCCGCCGAGCACGCCGAGCGCCGTCGCGAGCAGCGCCGCGGCGGTGACGTTCCAGGTCCGTCGGGTCACGCGGAAAGCCTATGGGCAGGGTGGGTGGGATCGACGTGCGGTCGGCCACGCCCGACGGCCGCGCGGAGGCCCGCGCACGCCGACGGCGAACCCCGGAGCGCCCCGGTCCCGCGTACCGTGAACACATGAGCGACACGCCGTTCGGCTTCGGGCCCGCCGACCGCGACCGCGACGACGACCGGGACAAGCCCGACCGGCCGGGTGACGGCCCGCCCGACCCGTTCGGCCTCGGCAACCTGCCCGGGATGCCGCCCGGCGGGTTCCCGGGCATGCCGGGGATGCCCGGCGGTCCGGGCCTGCCCGGGATGCCGCCCGGCGGTTTCGACGTCAGCCAGCTCGGCCAGATGCTCACCCAGCTCGGGCAGATGCTCAGCCAGGCGCAGAACGCGGGCGACGGCCCGGTCAACTACGAGCTGGCCGGGCAGCTGGCCCGCCAGCAACTGGCCGCGAGGACGTCGTCGCTGACCGCCGCCCAGCGGGCCGCGGTCGGCGACGCGGTGAAGCTGGCCGAGCTGTGGCTCGACCCGGTCACCGACTTCCCGGCCGGCGCCACCGAGACCAAGGCCTGGTCGGCGACCGAGTGGGTGACCGCGAGCATGCCGACCTGGAAGCGGCTGTGCGACCCGGTCGCCCGCCGGATGTCCGGCGCCTGGGTGGAGGCCATGCCCGAGGAGGTCCGCAACGCGGCCGGGCCGATGCTGGCGATGCTCGGTCAGATGGGCGGGCTGGCGTTCGGCAGCCAGCTCGGCAACGGGCTGGCCCAGCTCGGCGCCGAGGTGCTCACCTCCACCGAGATCGGCATCCCGGTCGGACCGGCGCGGGTGGCCGCGCTGCTGCCGGAGAACATCGAGAAGTTCACCCGCGAGCTGGACCGCCCGGCCAGCGAGGTCATGATCTTCCTGGCCGCCAGGGAGGCCGCCCACCACCGCCTCTTCGCCCACGTCGGGTGGCTCACCGAGCGGTTGATGGGCGCCGTCGAGGCCTACGCCAGCGGGATCAAGGTCGACAGCTCCCGGATCGAGGAGCTGGCCCGCGGCATCGACCCGGCCAACCCCGGGGCGATCGAGGAGGCCATGCAGTCCGGCCTCTTCGAGCTGGAGACCACCCCCGAGCAGCAGGTCGCGCTGGCCCGGCTGGAGACGCTGCTGGCCCTCATCGAGGGCTGGGTCGACGCCGTGGTCGCCGACGCCGTGGGCGAGCGCCTGCCCGGCGCGGCGGCGCTGCGCGAGACGCTGCGCCGCCGGCGCGCCTCGGGCGGGCCGGCCGAGCAGACCTTCGCCACCGTGGTCGGGTTGGAGCTGCGGCCGCGCCGGCTGCGGGCCGCCGCCGAGCTGTGGCGGCTGCTGGGCGAGCAGCGGGGCATCGACGGCCGGGACGCGCTGTGGGCGCACCCCGACCTGGTCCCGACCGCCGACGACCTCGACGACCCGGCCGCCTTCGTGGCCCGCAGCGAGACCGCCGACCCGATCGCCGAGCTGGAGAAGCTGGCCGGGCAGGAGGCCCCGGAGGACCCCGAGGAGCCCGGCGCCAAGGCCTGACACCCCGGACGGGCCCGTCAGCAGCCCGGACCGCTGGTCGGCCCGGGCTGCTGACCCGGCGCCGGGCCGTGGTCGAGCGGCGGGCCGCCCGGTCAGGCGGCTGGTCGCGCCGGGACGCTGCTCAGGCCGTCTCGGCCCGGGCGGACGCCGGATCGTCGAGCTCGCGATCGGCGTCGGCGGCCGCGCCGCCCTGGCCGTCCTCCGGACCGTCGATGCCGACCAGCCCGAGCCCGGCCGCCGCGGACAGCCCCTCCAGGTAGCCCATCGCCCGCTCGGCCCGCGGGTAGCGATGCACCCACGACCAGAACCGCTCGTCGTGGCCGGACTCCAGCAGGTGCGCCAGCTCGTGCACCAGGACGTAGTCGACCACCCAGGCGGGGGTGTCGCGCAACCGCTCGCTGATCCGGATGGTGGCGTCGGCCGGCGTGCAGGACGCCCACCGGGTCCGCATCGGCGGCACCCAGCGCACGGTGGTCGGGACCGCGCGGCCCTCCAGGTAGCGCCGGGACAGCTCCATGCTGCGCCGCTTGAGCGCCTCGTCGCCGGTGCGGCCGGGTGAGCGCCGGCGGGCCTCGCTGCGCTCCAGCCGGCGCACCATCTCGTCGACCCAGCGGCGCTCCTCGGAGTCGCTCATCCAGCCCGGGATGAACACGATCACCGTGTCGCCCTCGCGCCGGGCGCTGACCATCCGACGGCGACGGTCACTGCGCCGGACCTCGACGACCGCAGGCTCCGCCATCGCTCCAGCTTAACCGGGTAATGGCCGGGCAGCGGCAGCACCGACCCGGCCGGGGGCAGGTTGTCCACAGGCCTTCCGCACCTGTGGACAACCGGATGCGGAGGCCGGCCGGACGGCGCACGATCGCCCCATGCCGCTCACCTCCAGCCCGCCCGCACCGGCCCACGACCTGCCCGCAGTGCTCGGGCTGCGCCCGCACCACCGGGTGTTCCGGCTCGGTCCGGGCGAGCGGTTCATCGGGCTCGATCCGGCGACCGCACTGGTCGCCGAGGGCCTGCCCGAACCGCTGGCCGCGATGCTCGACGACCTGGCCGACCCGGTCCACCGCGACGACCTGGTCGGGCGGGCGGTCGATCGCGGCGCGGACCGGACCGCGGCCCTGGCCCTGCTGGCCGACCTGCACCGGGCCGGCGCCGTGGTCGACGCGGCGACCAGGCGGCTGCGACCCCGGCAGCGGGCCGATGCGACGGTGCTCGTGCACGGCGACGGGCCGCTCGCGGTCGG
>DASQMQ010000539.1:0-14946 GCA_035645455.1 Pseudonocardia sp. | reverse complement strand
CCAGTAGACCTCCCGCCGGCGGGCGTCGGTGACCACGACGAACGGCGCCCCGCGCGGGGTGTCCGCGGCGATGGCGTCCAGGGTGCCGACGCCGTGCACCGGCACGCCCAGCGCGTCGCCGAGCGCGGCCGCGGTGACCATGCCGACCCGCAGCCCGGTGAACGGGCCCGGCCCTACCCCGGTGACCACCGCGGCCAGCTCGGCGAGCTCCACCCCGGCGTCGGCGCAGGCGGCCAGCAGACCGGGGGTGAGCAGCTCGGCGTGCTGGCGGGCGTCCACGGTGACCCGCGCCGAGCGCTGCACCGGACGGTCGGCGGTCAGCTCCACGACGCCCGCGGTGATCGCGGGGGTGGCGGTGTCGAGGGCCAGGACGAGCACCCCACGAGGGTAGGCCGTCGCGCTCACCAGCCGGCGAGCAGCTCCGGCAGGTCGGCCAGCCGGTGCAGCACGGCGTCGGGGTGCACGTCCACCGGCACCTGCTGCTCGGCCGGGATGTCGGAGTGCGGCACCAGCACCGCCCGCATGCCGACGCCCTTGGCCCCGCTGACGTCGTCGTAGGGCCGGTCGCCGACGTACACGCAGCGGGCCGGGTCGGTGGCGCCGACGGCGTCCAGCGCCGCCCGGAACGCCGACGGGTGCGGCTTGGTCCAGGGCAGGTCGCTGCTCCACACGGTGGCGTCGAAGTAGTCGAGCACGCCGTCGCGGCGCAGCCAGTCGATGTGCCAGGCGGCCGGCCACGGGGTGGACGACAGCACGCCCAGCCGGATCCCGCGCCCGCGCAGCGCGGCCAGCACCGGCGCGGCGTCCGGGTCGGTGTGCGTGGCGTGCACCCAGAACTCCCGGTAGGCGTCCAGCGCGCGCTCGTCGTGCGTCGCGGCGGCGTCCTCCAGCACGTGCGCGACGGTGAACGCGCGGTGCTCGTCGCGGACCGAGGCCCAGCGGGCCAGGTCGGCGTCCACCAGGGCGCGGGCGGCCTGCCGGGCGCGCTCCTCGTCGTCGGGGTGGGCCGTGCGGGCGTAGGCGCGCCAGGCGGCGTGCGGGTCGACGGTCTTCCAGGGGGTGAGCGTGCCGCCCCAGTCGAAGATCACCGCCTCGACCGTCACGACCGGTCCTCGATCCGCTGCACGGTGGCCACCCGGACGTCGTCCGCCCGGCGGTCCAGCCGCACCAGCAGGTGCCGCGCGGCGAGCCGCTCGGCCACCCCCTCGCCCCACTCCACGACGACCACCGCGGCGTCCAGCTCGGTGTCCAGGTCGAGGTCGTCCAGCTCGGCGGCGACGTCGGGGGCGAAGCCGAGCCGGTAGGCGTCCACGTGCACCAGCGGCACCCCGGTCCCGCCGGGCAGCGGCCGGTGCTCGCGGGCGATCACGAACGTCGGGGAGGTGACCGCGCCGGCCACGCCCAGGCCCCGGGCCAGCCCGCGGACCAGCGCCGTCTTGCCCGCGCCGAGCGGACCGGACAGCACCACCAGATCGCCCGGGCCCAGCCCGGCGGCCAGCCGCGCGCCGAGGGCCTCGGTGTCGGCGACCGCGGGCAGCTCGACGGGCACCCCGACCGGCACCGGCGCCGCTGCGGTGACCGGTGAGCTCGCGGATCCGCTCACGCCCGCCTCCGCAGGCGGTCCGGGCCGGTGCGCAGGGCGGACCGGCGGACCAGGCCGATCAGCGCCTCGTCGGTCGGCCCGGGCCGCTCCAGCATCGGCAGGTGGCCGACCCCGGGCAGCCGGACCAGCTCGGCGTCGGGCAGCTCGGCGGCGATCCGGACGCTGTGGCTGACCGGGATCACCCGGTCGGCGTCACCGGCCAGCACCAGCAGCTCGCAGGTGGCCAGCGCGGGCAGCGCGGCGATCCGGTCGTGCGTGCCCAGGGTGTCGACGAAGTCGGTCAGCGCGTCCAGGGCGTTCGCGCTGATCATCGTGTCGACCAGGTCGACCAGCCAGGGCGCGACGTTGCGGTCGCCGAACGCGACGCTCGCGGTGACCGTCCGGATGACGTCGCCGGTGGCCCGGCGCAGGCCCTCCACCAGGCCCGGCTGCACCCGGGCGGCCAACCCGAGCACCCGGGTGAACGGGTTGCGCCGGGACAGCAGGGTGCCGCGCAGGCCGGCCGAGGCGACCTCGCCCGCGGAGGTGGCCATCAGCGCCACCCCGACGACCCGCTCGGCGAACAGCTCCGGGTTCTCCTCGGCCAGCGCCATGATCGTCATGCCGCCCATCGAGTGCCCGACCAGCACCAGCGGCCCCTCCGGGGCCAGCGCGCGGATCACCGCGTCCAGGTCGCGGCCCAGGTGCTCGATGGTGCAGCTCTCCCGGGGCGCCCGCTCGGAGCGGCCGTGGCTGCGCAGGTCGTAGAGCACCAGCCGGACCCGCGGGCGGGACAGCGCGGCCAGCGACTGGCGCTGGAAGTGCCAGGTGCGCCGGTCCAGGGCCATCCCGTGGACGAGCACGACGGTCAGCGCGGCCGACCCGCCGGTGGGCTCGATCTCCTCGCAGTACAGCCGGATGCCGTCGTCGGCGGTGACCGAGCACGGCTCGCCGGGGGGCAGCTCACCCGGCTCGGCGAAGCCGTCGGCGAGCTGGGTGGCCAGCTTGCGCCGCTCGGCCACCGCCCGGGTGTGCTTGTGCGCCGCGACCCCGACCGCCACCCCGGTGACCGCGGCCCCCACCGCCCCGGCCGCCGCGCCCCACAGCCCGCGCCTCACGCCGCCACCCCCGTGTGGGTGCGCACGACCCGGCGCTCGTGCACCCCGGTGACCACCTCGTAGTGGATCGTGTCCAGCTCGTCGGCCCAGTCCTGGGCGGTCGGCCCGCCGTCGGTGCCCGGGCCGAACAGCACGGCGCGGTCGCCGGCCCGGACCGGGGCGTCCCCGCAGTCGACGACCACCTGGTCCATGCACACCCGCCCGACCACCGGGCGCAGCGCGCCACCGAGCAGCACCCGCATCCGGCCGTGCCGGTTCAGCGCGCGCGGCACGCCGTCGGCGTAGCCGACCGGCAGCAGGGCCAGGGTGGTCTCCCGCGGGGTGGTCCAGGCGTGCCCGTAGGACACCCCCTCCCCGGCCGGCACCCGCTTGGCCAGCGCCACCCGGGCGCGCAGGGTCATCGCCGGGACCAGCGGGGACTCCGCCACCGGGCGGGCCAGCGGGTCCAGCCCGTACACCGCGATGCCCGGGCGGACCAGGTCGAGGTGCAGGTCGGGGCGGGTGAGCGTGGCCGCGGAGTTGGCCAGGTGCCGGATCGGGGCCAGCCCGCGGTCGCGGGCGGCCCGCCAGGCCGCGTCCAGCCGGGCCGCCTGCCGGTCGAGCGTCGGGTGGCCGGGTTCGTCGGCGTGCGCCAGGTGCGACCACACCGCGACCACCTCGGCCAGCCCGTCGGCGGTCGCCTTGGCCGCGTCGTCGAGCAGATCGGGCCACTGCGCGGCGGGCGCCCCGTTGCGCGACAGCCCGGTGTCGATCTTCAGGTGCAGCCGGGCCGGGCGGCCCGCGGCGCGGGCCCCGGCCAGCACCGCGGCCAGGTGCTCGCGGGAGGACACCGACAGGTCGACGTCGGCGGCCACCGCGGGCGCGAAGTCCTCGTCGGGCAGGTGCAGCCAGGACAGCACCGGGGCGGTGATCCCGGCCGCGCGCAGGGCGGCGGCCTCCTGCAGGGTGCACACCCCGAGCCAGGCCGCCCCGGCCGCCAGCGCCGCGGCGGCCACCTCGGCGGCGCCGTGCCCGTACCCGTCGGACTTGACCACGGCCATCAGCTGCGCGCCGCGCGCGCACCGGCGCAGCACGTCGACGTTGTGGCGGACCGCGGCCAGGTCCACCACCGCCTCCGCGCGCGCGGTACCGGACGGATCACCCACCGGGCCATTCTCGCATCCGGATCCGACGACCACGGGCGTGCCGCTGCTCACCGCGCCGCTGCGGCCGGACGGGCTAACGGGCGGCCCGGACCGCCCGGATCGCCGCCGGGACCGCGGCCTGCAGCAGCGACGCCGGCGCCGGTGCGGTCGCGCCGGACCGCCCGCCGTCGTGGGCGGCGAGGTCGGCCGCCAACCCGTGCACGAACGCCGCGCAGCCGGCGGCCAGGTACGGCTCCAGCCCGGCGGCCAGCAGCGCGCCGACGATCCCGGTGAGCACGTCGCCGGACCCGGCCGTGGCCGCCCAGGACGAGTCCGCCGGGTGCACCAGCACCCTGCCGGCGGGGTCGGCGACGACCGTGGCGTTGCCCTTGAGCAGCACCGTCACGTCGAGCTCGCGGGCAGCCCGGGTCGCCGCCGCGATCCGGTCCGTCCCGACCTCCCCGGCCAGCCGGGCGAACTCGCGGTCGTGCGGGGTGAGCACCACCGGGCGGCCGGCGACGGCCGCGCGCAGGTCGGCGTGCTGGGCGAGCAGGGTGACCGCGTCGGCGTCGACGCACAGCGGAACGTCCCGCTCGACGGCCGCGGCCAGCACCGCCCGGCCCGCGTCGTCGGTGCCGATCCCCGGCCCGACGGCCCAGGCCTGGGTGCGGCCGGCGTCGTCGATCCGGTCGGTGGCGACGACCTCCGGCCAGCGCGCCCGGACGCCGGCCGCCGCCGACCCGGCGAACCGGACCATCCCGCTGGTGGCCAGCACCGCCGCCCCGGTGGCCAGCACCGCGGCCCCGGGATAGGTCGCCGAGCCGGCGGCCACCCCGACGACGCCCTGGGTGTACTTGTCGTCGCGCGGCCCGGGCACCGGCCACGCCGCGGCCACGTCCGCGGCCTCCAGCACCCGCGCGTGCGGCTCGGGCAGCGCACCGGCCAGCCCGATGTCGACCAGGTGCACCGGGCCGCAGTGCGCGGCCGCCAGGACGTGCACCGGCTTCAGCGCGCCGAAGGTGACCGTCTCGGTGGCGGTGACCGCGGCGCCGGGCGCGGCACCGGTGTCGGTGTCCACGCCGCTGGGCAGGTCCACCGCCAGCAGCGGGATCCCGGCGTGCCGGGCGCCGGCGACGATCGACGCGGCCGGCTCGCGCAGCCCGCCCGTCCCGGAGATCCCGACGATGCCGTCGACGACCAGATCGGCGCCGGTGACCGCGACCAGTCCGGCCCCCGCGTCCACCACCCGCCCGCCGGCCCGGACCAGCGCGACCAGCCCGGCCGGGTGGGCCCGGTCGGGGTCGAGCAGCACCGCGGTCACGCCGACCCCCCGGCGGCGCAGGAACGTCCCGGCCCACAGCGCGTCCCCGCCGTTGTTGCCCGCGCCGACCAGCAGCACCACCCGCGCACCGGCGACCCGGCCCGCCCGGCGCAGCATCCGGACGGCGTGCGTGGCCAACCCGAACGCCGCCCGCCGCATCAGCGCACCCTCCGGGGTGCGGGCCAGCAACCCGGCCTCGGCCTGCCGGATCTCCCCCGCCGTCCACACGCCCTTCACCGGGCGCACGCTAGTCCCCGCCACCGGCCCCCGCGCCCCGGTTCAGGAAGGCCACCTTCAGGTCCGCTGCGGGCAGGAAGGTGGCCTTCCTGAACCAGCGGGGTGTCGGTCGGACCGCCTCGAGCGAGTAGGACCGCTTCGGTCGGCCCGTCGCCGGTCAGGCGTGCCGTGCGCGCGCCGGACCGGACCGCCGACTACCGTGCTGCGCTGTGACGAGGACCCGCTCCGCCACCCGGCCGCCGGTGCTGCGCGGCGCCAAGGACGCCGTGGAGCAGCTGTCCCGGCCGGGGCCGCACCAGGTGCTGCGCGGCGACCTGGGCATGGTCGGCATCCCCGGGGTGGTGTACGCGCCCGCCGAGGGGCTCGGGCTGCCCGCGGTGGCGTTCGCCCACGACTGGCTGCAGCCGCCGCAGCGCTACGCCGACCTGCTGCGCCACCTGGCCTCCTGGGGCTTCGTCGCGGCCGCGCCGGGCAGCCACCGCGGCCCGCTGCCCAGCCACTCCGGGTTCGCCGCCGACCTGCGCAGCACCCTGGACGTGTGCGCCGGGGTCCGGCTGGGTGACGGCCGGATCAGCGTCGACTCGCGGCGCACCGCGTTCGCCGGGCACGGCATCGGCGGCGGCGTCGCGCTGACCGCCGCCCGGCAGCACCCCCGGGTGTCCGCCGTGGTCACGATCGCGGTGGCCCAGACCCGGCCGTCGGCGGTGGAGGCGGCGCAGGAGGTCGCGGTGCCGGTGCTGCACCTGGCCGCGGGCAAGGACACCGTCGCCCCGGCCGGTGGGCACGCCGAGCCGATCGCGGCCTCGGCCGGCGGACCGGTGTGGCTGCGGACCATCACCAAGGCCACCCACACCGGGTTCCTCGAGGGCGTCCACTGGAGCGACTTCGTGCTCTCCGGCAGCCCGGACAGCAAGACCCGGCGGTTCACCCGGGCCCTGGTCACCGCGTTCCTGATGGCCAAGCTCGGCGCCGAGGACCGGGTCGAGGTGCTGGTCGACGGCAAGGTCCCCGGCACCACCCTCGCCGAACGCGACTGACCGCGCGCGCCATCGGCGGGCGGGTCGGGGAGCCGGACCCCACTCGGGCCGAACGGATCACCCCGGCCCGGTGGGCGGCGGCCACCCCTTCCAGACGGTGGCGTACTTCTTGCGGTACTTCGCGTCGGACTCGCTGGCGATCAGCTCCTGGGCCGCGGCGCGCAGGCTCTCGTCCCCGCTGGCGTCGTAGGCGTTGCGCAGGCTCTGCACGATGTCGTAGCGGATCAACGACCAGTTCTTCGCCGCGCGGCACCCGGCGAACCGGCGCACCAGCCCGTCGCGGTACGCGGCGCGCTGCTCGGGCCCGGCGGCACCCACCTTCCAGAGCGCCTGCAGGCAGTGCCGGGCGGTCACGAAGCGGGCGTCGTGGGTCAGGTCCAGCAGCGCCGGGAGGTCACCGAGGATGCGCCGCTCCGGGTCGCTCTTCGCCAGGTTGCACAGCAGCTGCGCGGCGATCGACCGGACGTGGGCGTCCGGGTGGCGCAGGTCCGACACGACACCGTCCCAGGCCTCGTACGCCCAGTCCACGGGGCGGTCGGTCGCCTCGATGACGGCCGCGCAGGCCGGGTTCCGGACGTCCGGGTCGGGCGAGCGGACCTCGTCCAGCGTGCGGCGGGTGGCGCTGTCCATGCCGCGCAGTACAGCGCGTCCTGGATCGGACCGACGAAGCCGGGGTGGCACTCCGCGGCCGGCACCCCGTCGGGCGGCGAGAACAGCTCCGCCATCTCCAGCGGGGTGACCGACTCCCCGGGCAGCGAGATGAAGTCGTTGCCGTCCGGCCGGGCACGCTGGCAGTGCGCGACGGGCTTCCCTCGACCGGGTGGCGGGCGGCCGGACCGCCGTCACCGGCGGTGACCAGCACTATCGGACGGCGGCGACGACCTCGGCCAGCCGATCAGCGGTGGCGGTGGCCTGCTCGGCGGTCGGCGCCTCGACCATCACCCGCACCAGTTGCTCGGTGCCCGAGGGCCGCAGCAGCACCCGCCCGGTGGCGCCCAGCTCGGCCTCCGCGACCCGTACCGCGTCGTGCACCGACCGTGCCGCGGCCACCGCCTCCCGGTCCACGACAGCCACGTTGACCAGCACCTGGGGCAGTGGCACGACGACCGCGGCCAGCTCGGCCAGCGACTGGCGGGTTTGCGCCATCCGGGCCATCAGCCGCAGCGCGGTGAGCAGTCCGTCGCCGGTGGTGGCGTGGTCGGGCAGCACGACGTGCCCGGACTGCTCGCCACCCAGGCTGAACCCGCCGCGCCGCAGCTCCTCGAGCACGTAGCGGTCGCCGACCTGGGTGGTGCGCACGGCGATCCCGGCGTCCCGCATCGCCAGGTGCAGGCCGAGGTTGCTCATCACGGTGGTGACCAGGGTGTCCTGGACCAGCTCGCCGTCGTCGCGCATGGCCAGGGCCAGCACGGCCAGGATCCGGTCGCCGTCCACGTCGGCGCCGGTGGCGTCCACGGCCAGGCAGCGGTCGGCGTCGCCGTCGTGGGCGATGCCCAGGTCGGCCCCGTGCTCGACGACGGCCCGGCGCAGCGGCGCCAGGTGGGTCGAGCCGACCCCGTCGTTGATGTTGAGCCCGTCCGGGTCGGCGTGGATCGCGACGACCTCGGCGCCGGCCCGGCGGTAGGCCTGCGGCGCGACGGTGGACGCGGCGCCGTGCGCGCAGTCCACGACCACCCGGACCCCGTCCAGCCGGGTCGGGGTGGCGGCCAGCAGGTGATCGGCGTAGCGGGTGCCGGCGTCGGCCAGGTCGCGGACCCGGCCGATGGCGGCCCCGGTGGGCCGGTGACCGCCCGCGGCGACGCCGTCCTCGACGGCGTCCTCCAGGGCGTCGGGCAGCTTGTGCCCGCCGGCGGCGAACAGCTTGATGCCGTTGTCGGGCATCGCGTTGTGCGACGCCGAGATCATCACTCCGAGGTCGGCGTCCAGCGCGGCGACCAGGAACGCGACCGCCGGGGTGGGCAGCACCCCCACCCGGACCGCGTCGGCGCCGGCCGAGGCCAGCCCGGCGACCACCGCCGCCTCCAGCATCTCGCCGCTGGCCCGGGGGTCGCGGCCGACCACCGCGACCGGCCGGTGGGACCGGTCGCGCTCGGCCAGCACCCGCGCGGCGGACGCGGACAGCGCAACGGCGAGCTCCGGGGTGAGGAGCTCGCCGTTGGCCAGTCCGCGAACGCCGTCGGTACCGAACAGACGCCGCTCGCCCAAGATCAGCGCTTGCTGTACTGGGGCGCCTTGCGGGCCTTCTTCAGCCCGTACTTCTTGCGCTCGATGACCCGCGGGTCGCGGGTGAGGAAGCCGGCGCGCTTGAGCGGCGGGCGGTCCTCGGCGTCGACCTCGATCAGCGCACGGGCGATGGCCAGGCGCAGCGCCCCGGCCTGGCCGGAGGTGCCGCCGCCGTGCAGGTTGGCGAAGATGTCGAAGCGCTCGGTCTTCTCGACGGTGACCAGCGGCTCCCGGATGAGCTGCTGGTGCAGCTTGTTCGGGAAGTACTGCTCCAGGGACTTGCCGTTGAGCCGGAACTGGCCGCTGCCCGGCATCAGCCGGACCCGGACGACGGCTTCCTTGCGGCGGCCGACGGTCTGGATCGGACGGTCGGAGAACACGGCCGGGATCTCGGCCGGCGCGAGGTCGACCTCGACCTCGTACTCGTCGTCGATCTCGGCATCGGCATCCGCATCGGCGTCTGCATCAGCGTCGACATCTGCATCGGCGTACGACTCGACGTCCGCCTCGTCGGCGGCGATCTCGGTGGCCTCGGCGTCGACGGCAGCCTCCTCGACCGCCTCGACCTCCGGCTCGGGGGTGGTCACGGGCTGTCCCTCTTCCACAGACTCGGTGCCGGCCGCCTCGGGAGTGCTCACTGGGCGACCTGGATGATCTCGAACTCGGCGGGCTTCTGCGCGCTGTGCGGGTGCGCCGGACCGGCGTAGACCTTGAGCTTCTTGCTCATCGCCCGGCCGAGCCGGTTCTTCGGCAGCATGCCCTTGATGGCCTTCTCGACCAGGCGGTCCGGGTGCTTCTCGATCATCTCGCCGACCGAGCGCTGGCGCAGGCCGCCCGGGTAGCCGGAGTGCCGGTAGACGAACTTGTCGGTCCGCTTGTTGCCGGACACCGCGATCTTCTCGGCGTTCACGATGATCACGAAGTCGCCGGTGTCCATGTGCGGGGCGTAGGTCGGCTTGTGCTTGCCGCGCAGCAGGGTCGCCGCCTGGACGGCGAGTCGGCCGAGCACCACGTCCGTAGCGTCGATCACGTGCCAGGCGCGGGTGATATCGCCGGGCTTGGGGCTGTACGTGGGCACGGACCTACCTCGTCGCTGTCGTCTGCTCGTCCGAATTGCTCGGGAGCTGCCTTCGGTGCGGGGTGCAGCAAGCGTCAGGCCCGGTGAGGGCCGGCGCAGCCACAGGACCACGGCTGCGGGCGTGCACCCGCCGCACTGTCGAAGACCGAGGGTACCCGCCGCCGCGGAGTGGGGTCAAAACGCCCCCCACCACCGCGGCCGGGCCTACCGCCAGCGGGCCGCGTTGGCCTGCTCGACCTGACGGTAGCCGTCGTTCGCGTTGCCCAGCGCCACGCCGATCTGGGCCAGCACGGCGGCCAGGTCGGTCGCCGCGGTGTCCCACTTGCGCTGGGCGGTCCGGTACTCCTCGGCGGCCTGCCCCTCCCAGGTGGCCACCAGCGGCGCCAGCGTCCGCTTGAGCTCGTCCAGCCGCCCGGCGATGCGCCCGGCGGCGCCGGCGACGTCGTCCCGGGCGGCGTCCAGCACCCCGAACGTGACCTTGATCTCGGCCATGGTCCCGGTCCCCCTCAGCCCAGCGCCGCGCGGATGGTGGACAGCCCGGCGGACTGCTGGTCGTCGTTCGCCCGGTAGCTCGCGCCGGAGCCCTCGATGGCCGTGCCGATGGTGCGCAGCGCCTCGCTGAGGGCCATCGCGTCGGCGTCCCACCGGGCCATCAGCCGGGTGAACACCGCGGCCGCCTCGCCGCGCCAGGCCGCCGAGAGCGGGACCAGCCGGTTGCGCAGCATCGCCAGGTCGGCCTGCACGGTGTCGTTGACCGTGAACACCTGCCGCCCGGCGCGTTCCATCTCCTCGACGGTGGTGCCGAAGCCGTCGTTCAGTGCCGCCATCGCGATCACTCCTCCGCTGTCGGTGTCGGTCCGTCCACGGTCGCAGCCGGGCCCGCCCCGGCGTGGTCGAACGGGCTGGAACGTGTGCGGGCGCGAACGGTGCGGTCACCGCGCTCCCGCACACCTCACGGCCCTTCGTCGGGCTCCGGGGGCAGCCAGGCCAGCTGGATCCGCCGGCTCCCCCGCCGCCGGTCCACGAGGATCCCGCGCCCGGGCGGCAGGGCCGCCGGCCGGACCGACCCGACCAGCGCGCCCTCGTCCGGGCTGCCGTTCATCACCAGACCGGGCGCGCCCAGCTCGCGCAGCCGTCCGAGCACCGGGTCGAACAGCGCTCGCCCGGCCCCGCCGCAGCGCCGGGTCATGATCACGTGCAGGCCGACGTCCTTGGCCTGGGGCAGGAACTCGGCCAGGGCCAGCAACGGGTGCGGCGCCCCGCCGCCCGGTGCCACCAGGTCGTAGTCGTCCACCAGCAGGTACACCTCGGGGCCGGTCCACCAGCTGCGGTCACGCAGCTCGCGGGTGGTCACACCGGGACCCGGCAGCCGGTTGCGCAGCGACGCGGCGATCTCGGCGGCCGCCGCGGCGGTGGTCTCGGCGGTGCTGGTGCAGGAGATCAGGTGGGTGTCCGGGATCGCTCCGAGCAGCGTGCGCCGGTGGTCGACCAGCACGATCCTGGCCTGCTCGGGGGCGAAGCGGCCGGTGATGCCGCGGGCCAGCAGCCGCAGCAGCGCGGTCTTGCCGCTCTCCGCGTCGGCGAAGCACAGCAGGTGCGGCTCGGCGGCCAGGTCCAGCTCGACGGTGGCCAGCTCCTCGTCCACGCCGACGGCGAGGCCGGCCCCGCCCGCGGGCAGCCGGTCGTGGTCGATGCGCTCGGGCAGCAGCCGCACCGGGGGCACTGCGGGCCCCGGCCAGGCCCGGGCGATCGCGGCGACCAGCGCGGACGGGTCGGCGGGCCCGGCGCCGAGGCGGGGCGCGGCCAGCACGGCCGGCGCGCCGTCGGCGGCCAGGGCGTGCCCGGGCCGCGGCGGCACCCCGGCGGCCAGCCTGCGGTCGATCTCGGACTCGCCGGGCTCGCCGAGGCGCAGCTCGATGCGGCTGCCCACCAGGTCCTTGAGCGCGGGCCGCAGCTCGCTCCACCGGGTCGCCGACACCGCCAGGTGCAGCCCGTAGGACAGGCCCTGCGCGGCCAGCCCGAGCAGCCGGGTCTCCACGTCGTCGTACTCGCCGCCGCGCAGGGTCAGGTAGCCGTCCACCACCAGCAGCAGGTCGGTGCTGGGCTCACCCGGGAACTCGCCGGCCGCGCGCCGGGTGCGGAACACCTCCACCGAGGCCACCCCGGCCTCCCGGAACAGCCGCTCGCGGCGGGCCAGGGCCGCGGAGAACTCCGCGACGACCCGGCGGACCAGGTCGGGCTCCTGCCGGTCGGCCACCGTCCCCACGTGCGGCAGCCCGGCCAGCACGCCGAGCCCGCCGCCGCCGAAGTCCAGCACGTGCACGCCCAGCTGGGCCGGGGTGTGGGTGAGCGCGAGCCCGAGCACGGTGGTGGCCAGGGCGGTCGACTTGCCCGACCGCGGCCCACCGGCCACCGCCAGGTGCCCGCTGCCGCCGGCCAGGTCGACCGCGAGCGGGTCGCGCCGCTGCTGGTAGGGCCGGTCGATCAGGCCGACGGCCAGCCGCAGGTCGGCGCCGCCGGGGGCGCGCAGCCCGGTCCCGGGCACCTCGACGACCGGGCCGAGCACCTCGTCCAGGGACGGTGGGGCGTCCAGCGGCGGCAGCCACACCCGGTGCGCGGGCGGCCCGTCGCCGGCCATCGCGGCCAGCACGGTGTCCAGCACGCTCGGCGCCTCGGCGGACGGCTCCGGGTCGGGGCCCGGCGGCCCGTCCGGCAGCGGCGGCGGTACCGGCACCGGGCCGACCGGGAAGCGGAACGCGCGCACGGTGGACGGCGGCGGTGCGGCCGCCGCGGCGACCGCGGACGGCCCGGACACGCAGGCCGCCCGGAACCGGATCAGCTCACCGTTGCCGACGGCCAGGTACGCCGAGCCGGGTGTCGGCGGCAACTGGTGGGCGTCGGGCACGCCCAGCACCGCCCGCGACTCCCCGGCGGAGAACGTGCGCAGCGCGATCCGGTAGGACAGGTGCGACTCCAGCCCGCGCAACCGGCCCTCGTCCAACCGCTGCGAGGCGAGCAGCAGGTGCAGCCCGAGCGAGCGACCCAGCCGGCCGACGGTGACGAACAGGTCGACCAGCTCCGGGCGCTGGGCCAGCAGCTCGGAGAACTCGTCGACCACGACGACCAGCGACGGCAGCTGCGGCACCGCGGCGCCCGACCGGCGGGCCGCGTCCAGCTCGGCGACGCCGGTGAAGTTGCCGGCCGCGCGCAGCACCTCCTGCCGCCGGTTGATCTCCCCGGCCAGCGCGTCGGCCATCCGGTCGACCAGGGTCAGCTCGTCGGACAGGTTCGTGATCACCGCTGAGACGTGCGGCAGCCCGGACAGCCCGAGGAACGTGGCGCCGCCCTTGAAGTCGACCAGGACCAGGTTGAGCTCGGCCGAGGAGTGCGCCGCCGCCAGCCCGAGCACCAGGGTGCGCAGCAGCTCGCTCTTGCCCGACCCGGTGGCCCCGACGCACAGGCCGTGCGGCCCGCTGCCGCCCAGCGCGGACTCCTTGAGGTCCAGGCTGACCGGCAGCCCGCGCTCGTCGACCCCGATCGGCACCCGCAGCCGGTCCGCGGCGATCCGGGCCCGCCGGCTGTCCCGGTTCCGGACGCCGACCAGGACGTCCTGCGCGCCGCGGCGCAGCACGTCGTCGCCGACCCGCAGCCGCACCACGGTGGGTCCGGGCGTGCGCCCGGGCGGGGCGCCGACCCGCAGCACGGTGACCCCGGCGACCCCGGCCCACGGTCCCGGTGCCTCGGCCCCGTCCACCACGACCAGCAGGTGCGGCTCGCCGGCGCCCGGCCCGGACGGCCGCCCGACCAGCTCGGCCTGCCACCACAGCCGCAGGTCGTCGGCGTCCGGGGTGATCATCCGGGCCGCTCCGACGGCATCCCGGCGGCGCGGGTGGGCCAGGTGCGGCAGCCACTTGACCCACTCCCACTCGGCGGCCAGGCCGGGCGGCGCGACCACGGCCAGCTGCGCGTCGGACGGGCTGTGCCACAGCGCGTACTGGGCGATGACGGCGCGGGCCAGCGAGCGGGGCGCGGCGAGGTCGGCGTCGGGGACGGCGGGCTCCAACCACACCGTGCTGCTGGCCGTCAGGGACAGCGCGACGGGCAGGTCCGCGACGGCGGCGTGCTCCAGCAGGAACCGGCGCAGCGCCAGCGCGGTGACCGGTTCGATGCCGTCCACCGGGCCGGTCTGCGGGGCGACCAGCCGGGTGGCCAACCGCTGGGTGCCGCGGCCGATGCGCACCTGGGCGAAGTCCGGGTCGCCGGGGGCGCGCTCCCACAGCCGCCCGGCGGCGAGCACCGCGGGCCACGCGGCCGGCTCGGGGTGCACGCCCTCCAGCGCGGCCCGCTGGTCGGCGGCGATCCGCTGCACCGTGCGGCGCAGCGATGACAGGTAGCGCAGGTAGTCGCGGCGGTCCTCGTCGATGGTGGCCGCCCGGGCGCCCCCGCTCCGCCCGCCCCCGCCGGCGACCATCATGCCGACCGCGGACATCACGAACATCAGCCCGAACAGGTAGGACGTCGGGCTCTGCGGGCCGAGCACCACGATGAAGCCGATCGAGGCCAGCACCATCACCAGCGGGAGCAGTCGGGCGAGCAGCCCGGTCGGCACCACCCGCTCCGGCTCCGGGGGCGGTTCGAGCACGAGCTCGCCACCCGGCACGGGTGCCGGCACCCGGTCGGTCCGCGCCACTGCCACGGTCCCCATGAGTCCTCCTCGGCCGGCCACGACTTGTCCGGAATCGCCCCGCCGGCGGGCCGGGCGCTGCGATGCTAGGCACCCGCTCCGCCCCGGCGGGGCCGTTCCGGACAACTCGTCCCGCGCTCCCAGGAGGTCCTCCGGTGACCACCGCTCAGGCCTACTGCCGGCTCACCGTGCTGGCCCCGCGCACCGCCGTCGACGTGGCGCTGCCGGTCGACGTGGCGGTGGCCGACCTGGTCCCGATGGTGCTGGAACTGGTCGGCGAGCCCCGCCCGGGACAGCCGCTGCGGCCGTGGCGGCTGCGCGGGGCGGCCGGTGGGGCGCTGCCGCCGGGGGCGACCCTGGCCCAGCTGGGGGTGCTGGACGGCGAACTGCTGCGGATCGCCCCGGACGGCCCGACGCCCGCCCCGCCGGTGTTCGACGACCCGGTCGACGCGCTGGCCGCGTCGGTGAGCCCGGCGGGGGCGGCGCGACGGCGGTGCACGGCGGTCCTGGTCGTGGCGCTGGCCGCCGCCGCCGCGGCGCTG
>DASQMQ010000538.1:0-3998 GCA_035645455.1 Pseudonocardia sp. | reverse complement strand
TCGGGGTGGGTGACCGTCGCCTTCTCGGTCGCGTAGTTGACGGTGGCCCGCACGCCGTCGAGCTTGTTCAGCTTGCGCTCGATGCGGTTGGCGCAGGCACCGCAGGTCATGCCGCCGAGCACCAGCTCGGTCCGGGCCTCGTCGACCGCGGCGGCGCGGTCCACCGGCGGGGCGCTCATCGCACTCCCTCGCAGAGCTCGGTCGGCGCTGCGCGCAGGCGCTGTGGCGATGCTTCGCGGGCCAGCTCGCTCACCGGGGCAGCTCCGCGAGCGAGTGGTGCATGTCGTGGTGCTGGTCGCCCTGCCGGGTGGCCGGATCGAGGTTCAGCACCAGCAGCCGGCCCGCACCCCAGGCCGCGCCCGCGGCGAGCACCAGCACCAGCACGAACACCGCGACCCGGGTGCGCGCCGCGCGGGTCATCGGGGCGGGCGCCGGCCGGGCCGGGGCGGCGGACGGGACGGAACCGGCGACGGGCGCGGTCGCGGGCGGGCGATTACCGGACACGCTGGGGAACCCTATGGAAGGTCACCCCGGAGGGGTTGCCATGCTGAGGGGAGCAGACGGCACGCGCGGTCGGGAACGCGCCGAGCGGCAGCCTGCTACCCCGAACAGCAGCTCCCCACTAGTCCATTCGCGGGCCCGACTCCGGCTCGGACCGCCCGTCGCCGACGGCGGCCGTTGGTCGTGCCCCGCTGAACCCCCTGCCGGCACCGGCCGTGTGCAGGGGCGATGGCCGGACGGACCGGCCAGGATCCGGAGGTTCTCATGTCACGCACCCCCGTGCTGGTCGCGGCGGTCGCGGTCGCGGCCCTCGCGCTGACCTCGTGCAGCGGGGGCGGTCTGGGTGTGTTCGGCGCGGAGGAGGCCGCCGGGCCCGCGGGCTCGGGCGAGCCGGTCGCCACCCTCACGCCGCGGCCCGGCGTCGCGCTCAGCGCCAACAGCACCGCCGCGCTCGGCACCGTGGTGATCGACGTCCGCGGCTTCACGCTCTACCGCAGCGACCGGGACACCGCCAACCCGCCCACCTCGACCTGCGAGGGCGCCTGCGCCGAGACCTGGCAGCCGGTGATCTACGCCGAGCCGATCGAGCTGGAGGGCATCGACCAGCGCGAGGTCGGGCGGTTCACCCGCTCGGACGGCAAGGAGCAGGTCACCGTCGGCGGCTTCCCGGTCTACACCTTCGCCGCGGACCCGCAGCCCGGCGCCGTCCAGGGGCACGGCCAGGACGGTTCCTGGTTCGCCGTCACCCCGGAGGGGAAGAAGGCCGAGGCGCCCTGAGCGGCGGCCGGGAACCGGCCGGAGCCCCGCCGAGTTGCACCGGTGTGGTCACCGAGCTGGTCCCCGGCGCCAACCTGGCCCTGCCCGGCGGCTCGGTCGGCCTGGACCTGCGCGGCCCGTTCGACCTGTCCGCCCTGGTCCTGTCGGCCGACGGCCAGGTCGACGGCGACGCGGACATGGTCTTCTACAACCAGCGCACGGCACCCGGCGTGGAACTGCGCGGGGCGGCGCTGAACGTCGTCCCGGCGCGGCTGCGGCGGCGGGCCGAGCGGGTGGTCGTGGTGGCGGCCCCGGAGGCCGCCGGCGTCGCCTTCGGCGCGCTGCCCGCCCCCGTCCTCACCGTCACCGGGCCGGACGGCCGACCGTTCGCCCGGTTCGCCGCCACCCGGCTGCGCACCGAGACCGCCGTCCAACTCGTCGAGCTCTACCGGCGGGCGGGGGCGTGGCGGCTGCGGGCGATCGGCCAGGGCTACGCGGACGGGCTCGGCGGGCTGGTCCGCGACTTCGGCGTCGACGTGGTCGACGAGCCCGCGCCCGCGGTCTCCGGCAGCGGCCCGGTCCCCGAGGTGGTCGCGGCCACCAACGCCGAGCGCGCCCGGCACGGCCTGCGCGCGCTGACCGTCGACGTCCGGCTGACGGCCGCGGCCCAGGCGCACAGCGAGGACATGGTCCGGCGCGCCTTCTTCGCCCACCACAACCCGGACGGCGCCCAGGTCTGGGACCGGGCCCTCGCCGCCGGCTACCACTACCGCAAGGTCGCCGAGAACATCGCCGCCGGGCAGCGCACCGCGGCCGAGGTCGTCCGGGGCTGGCTGGACAGCCCCGGGCACCGGGCGAACATCCTGGACGGCGAGCTGACCCAGATCGGCGTCGGCCACGCCCTCGGCGGCGGCTACGGCGTCACCTGGACCCAGCTCTTCGCCACCCCCCGCTGACCCGTCGAGAACGAAGTTGTCGTGATCAACAGGGCCGAATGATCACGACAACTTCGTTCTCAACGGGCAGCGGACGAGGTGGTGCAGGGCGATGCGGGCCGGCGCGCAGTCCGGCCAGCGGGACGGCGCGGCGTGGCGCAGCCGGACCCCGCCGCCGACGTCGGGCCGCTCGCCCGGGTGCTCGCCTCCACCGGCGCGTCCTCGGCGACGGCGCGCGGGCCCGTACCCCGGGACCTACCGTGGACCGGTGATCCGCTCCGAGCAGTCCGTCGCCGCCCCGGCCGCCGTCGCCCACGCCGTGCTCACCGACGTCGCTGCCTGGCGACTGTGGTCCCCGCACATCGAGCGGGTCGACCCGGACGGTCCGGCGGCGTCGTCGGCGATCGCGGCGGCCGGGTGGTCCGCCCTGGTCAAGCCGTGGTTCGGACCGGCCACCCGGATGGAGGTGACCTGGTGCGAGCCCGGCCGGGGCATCCGCTGGCGGTCCGCGGCCGGCCCGTTCCGCCTGGACTACGCCGACCTGATCACCCCGGACGGCCCGGACGGCTGCACGGTCACCATGCAGGCCACGCTCACCGGTCCGGCCGGCGCGGTGCTGGAGCGGGTCGTCGGGCCGCTCTCGGCGTTCGGTCAGCGACGCCGGCTGGCCCGGCTCGCCGCGCTGGCGGAGTACCTGCAGCGCCGGGCCATCGTCATCGCCTGACCGTCGCCCGCAGCGGCCTCGCTCCGGCCGGGTCCTCGGTCACGGCCGGCTCCGTGATCGGCAGGCCGCCGCTACCCGGGGCAGGCGCCGGTCAACCGGTGGTCGTCGGGCGGACCAGGTAGGTCTCCCGCTCCGCCCCGGCGACCACCAGCTCGGTGAAGCCGAGCCGGTCGTAGAACGCTCGCGCCCGGGTGTTGGTCCGCGACACCGCCAGGTGCACCGAGGGCACCCCGGCCCGGCCCAGCGCGCTCAGGAACGCCTCCATCAGCGCCCGGCCGTGCCCCCGGCCCTGGTAGTCGGGCAGCAGGTCGATGTGCAGGTGGGCGGGGTGGTCGGCGAGCTCGGCGCGGACCATCCGCTCGGGGTGGTGCAGCAGCCGGCGCATCCCCTCGGCGGGCGTGCCGGGCGACCCGTCGGACGGCGGGTAGCGCTGCGCCAGCGGCGGCAGCCAGACCCGGGCGAACCAGTCGGCGAACGCCGCGGTGTCCGCGCAGCCCAGCACGTACCCGACCGCCCCGCCGCCGTCGTCGAGCACGAAGGCCAGCTCGGGCTGGTGCTCCAGGTAGGGCCAGGCGAAGATCGCCGGGAGCAGGTCGGGGTGGAGATCGCCGGCGTCGTCGCCGTCCTCCGCGGTCCGCACGCAGACCTCGCCGACCGCAGCCCGGTCCCCCGCCCGGTACTGCCGGATCTCCACCCCGCCATCCTCCCCCGTCCGGAGGCCGGGAAGCCACCTTCCGGACGTCGGACGCCAGCAAGCTGGCTTCCAGACGCCCGGGCAGGGCTGCGCGGTGCTGCGGTCCGACCGGTCCCCGGGTCAGCTGGGTGGGGTGGGCTACTCGATGCCGTCGTCGCCGGGGGCACCGGTGGCGAGGGCGGCGAGGGTGGCCAGGGCGGCGTCGAGGGCCGGGAGGGCGGGGCTGCCCAGGGCCAGCCGGACGGCGTTCGGGGCGTGCGAGGTGCCCACCGCGAACGCCGCGGCCGGGGTGACCGCGATGCCCCGCCGGGCCGCGGCAGCCACGAAGGTCTCGGCCCGCCACGGCGCCGGCAGTTCCCACCAGCAGTGGTACGCACCCGCTCCGGCC
>DASQMQ010000537.1:0-10782 GCA_035645455.1 Pseudonocardia sp. | reverse complement strand
GTGTGCTCGGCCGGGATGAGCTGGCGGAACCGCGGGAACTCCGCGTCCAGCAGCCGGGTGGTGGCCCGGCGGCCGCCGCCGGTGATGCCGAGCATCCCGTCGCCCGCGGACAGCGCGAGCGCCACGGTGCCCGCGCCGGACAGCGTCTTGGCCACCTCGGCGAGCGTGCGGGCCGGGATCAGCACCGCGGTGGAGGTCTCGTCCTCGGGCGACCAGTCCAGCTCGCGCACCGCGAGCCGGAACCGGTCGGTCGCGGCCAGCGTCAGCCGGGAGCCCTCGATCTCCAGCCGGATGCCGGTGAGCATCGGCAGCGTGTCGTCGCGGCCGGCGGCCACCGCGACCTGGGCGACCGCCTCGGCCAGCACGTCCGCCGGGACCGTCCCGGCCAGCTGCGGCATCGCCGGCAGCTGGGGGTAGTCCTCGACCGGCATGGTCGGCAGGCTGAACCGGCTGTTCCCGCAGTTGATCGTGGCGCGCGAGCCCTCGACCACCAGGTCGACCGGCTTGGACGGCAGCGCCCGGGTGATGTCGGCCAGCAACCGCCCGGAGACCAGCACCCGGCCGGGGTCACCGATGGTGGCGTCCAGCTCGACCCGGGCCGAGGTCTCGTAGTCGAACCCGGAGACGGTGAGCCGGTCGCCGTCCGGCCCGCCGGCGGCGTCCACCAGGACGCCGCCGAGCACCGGGACCGGCGGCCGGGCCGGGAGGCTGCGGGCCACCCAGGCCGCCGCGTCGGCCAGCACGTCGCGTTCGACCCGGAACTTCATGGGGGACCTCTCGCGCCGGTGGTGCCGGGTCGTCGGGCAGGACCGGAGGACGGGGACGCCGTCCGGGTCGACGCCGCTCGGCACCGCACTGGATTCGCCCGGTGTGGACCGGGCCGGGAGCCCACCGTAGAGCCTCGCCGTGGCGGGTGTCATCCCGGCCGGGGCGACCCGATCCGCTCATCATCACCGCCCCCACCGGCGCCGACCGCCCATCCACGCCGTTGTTGTTCTGGTAGTTCCAAGAGGAAGAGAACTACCGCAGTAGTACTCACACCTGTGGATTGTGGGGATGGACCGGGTCCGCCCAGGTCGGGCGGTGTGGCGACCTGTGGAGCGCGGGGTGCACGGGGCGGTGGGCAGCTCGGCGGACCGGTGGATGGCGGCCGGCGGGCCCGAGCTGTCCCCGGGTTGGACACCGGTTGTCCACCGCCCGTACACGATCCTTCCCCAAGCCCCGGAGCGGGCATCCACAGAGTTGTCCCCAGATGTGGGTGAACCCGTGTGCGGGCTGCAGCGCTGCGCGACCGGGTGCGGGGCGTCCGACCGGGCCGGAAGACCCACAGGTGTGCCACCCGGTACCGCGGCGGACCCGCTCGGTGACCGGGTGCGGGGTCGGCCGGTCGGAGACGCGCTCACGATGTGCGACGAGCGCGGCCGGTCCGTGCCCAGCGGTCGGCGACGGGCCGGGAACCGGCC
The DNA here is from genome assembly GCA_035645455.1 of Pseudonocardia sp. Taxonomy (GTDB): domain Bacteria; phylum Actinomycetota; class Actinomycetes; order Mycobacteriales; family Pseudonocardiaceae; genus Pseudonocardia. The sequence goes on along the minus strand of DASQMQ010000537.1, from coordinate 9,319 downwards.
CGCCGACGCGGTCGACCCGCGGGCCGGGGCCGGTCAGCCGCGGGCGCGCTGCTTGATCCGCGCGGTCAGCTCCTGGACCTGCTCGAAGGTCTTGCGGCGCTGGGCGATCTCGTTGCGGATCTTCTTGTCGGCGTGCATGACCGTGGTGTGGTCGCGGCCGCCGAAGGTCTGCCCGATCCGGGGCAGCGACAGGTCGGTCAGCTCCCGGCACAGGTACATGGCGATCTGCCGGGACTGGGCGAGCGCCTTGGTCTTCCCCGGCCCGCACAGCTCGTCCATGGTGACGCCGAAGAAGTCGGCCACCACGGCCATGATCGTCGGCGCGGTGATCTCGGAGGCCGCGGAGTCCGGGATCAGGTCGCGCAGCACGATCTCGGCGAGCTGGGTGTCGACCGGCTGGCGGTTCAGCGAGGCGAACGCGGTGACCCGGATCAGCGCGCCCTCCAGCTCGCGGATGTTGCGCTCGATCCGCTCGGCGATGAACTCCAGCACGTCCCCCGGCACGGCCAGCCGGTCCTGGGCGGCCTTCTTGCGCAGGATGGCGATCCGGGTCTCCAGCTCGGGCGGCTGGATGTCGGTGATCAGGCCCCACTCGAAGCGGGTGCGCATCCGGTCCTCGAGGGTCTCCAGCCGCTTGGGCGGCCGGTCCGAGGACACCACGATCTGCTTGTTCGCGTTGTGCAGGGTGTTGAAGGTGTGGAAGAACTCCTCCTGGGTGCCTTCCTTGCCCTCCAGGAACTGGATGTCGTCCACCAGCAGCACGTCGATGTCGCGGTAGCGGCGCTGGAACGCCACCTTGCGGTCGTCGCGCAGCGAGTTGATGAAGTCGTTGGTGAACTCCTCGGTGGACACGTAGCGCACCCGCATGCCCGGGAACAGCCGCTGGGTGTAGTGCCCGACCGCGTGCAGCAGGTGGGTCTTGCCCAGCCCGGAGTCGCCCCAGATGAACAGCGGGTTGTAGGCCCGCGCCGGGGCCTCGGCGACGGCCACGGCCGCGGCGTGGCTGAACCGGTTGGAGGCGCCGATGACGAACGTGTCGAAGGTGTACTTCTCGTTCAGCCGGGTCTGCGAGCGCGGCTGCGGCTGCTCGGCCGGCGCCGGCGACCAGGCCGACCGGCTGTCCCGGCCGATCGGGTCCATGCCGCCGCCGATGCCGATGCCGTCGTGCCCGCTGCCGACCAGCTCCGCCGGACCGGGCGACGGATCCTCGACCACGGCCAGCGGACCGGTGGTCGGACCGGGGAAGGCCAGCGTCGAGCCGTTCCCGGCGTGCAGGTCGGCCGGGTCGCCGGGCCGGTGGCCGTTGCCGTCGACGGCCGGGTGGGTATCGGCCCGCACCGGACCGGGCGGGTCGGGCACCTCGGTCCCGCCGGACGCGGCCGACGCGTCCACCACGACCGCCAGGTTGACCGCCACGCCGAGGTGGCGGCCCAGCGCGTCGCTGATCGGCCGGCGCAGGATCCGCTCGATGGCGTCCTTGGCGAACTCGCTCGGCGCGGCGAGCAGGGCGGTGCCGTCGATGAGGCCGAGCGGTCGGGTCAACCGGAGGAACGCGCGCTGCTGCGGGGAGAGCGTCTGCGCCCCGGCCCCGGCGGACGCTCCGGAGAGGTCGGCGATGACCCGGTTCCACACCTGTCCGAGATCACCTGGCTGGTCGGCCACCGGTCGGCACCCCCCTCCGGTCGTCCACCACTCGTCCGCAGCCCGACGGGCCGAACCATCCCCAGACTTGTCCACACCTGTGCGCAAGCAAGGTACGTGGACCCGCCGCGCGTCCTGCGTGCGGCCCGCTCGCAACGGGTGTCGACGATCCCCCCGGACCGAACTGCGGGAGCAGGGAAAGTAACAACCGCCGGGGTCGGCCACAAGCCGCCCCGGTCCCGCGAGATGCGGACGGGTGAGTGCGGTAAGGGGTGGTTTGACCCCCGATCAGCGGGCTGCGTACGCTGGTCCGGACCGTGTTCGCGCGGGCGTGCCCCGTGCGCTGCACCGGGACACGCATCGCGGACGAGCACCGGGCACGACCGCGACAACCGTCCAGACCCCGATGATGATCCTCGACGCCGGTACCCATCCGCCGTCGAGCAGGAGAGAGCCGACCGTGAGCAAGGGCAAGCGCACCTTCCAGCCGAACAACCGCCGCCGGGCCCGTACGCACGGTTTCCGGCTGCGGATGCGCACCCGGGCCGGGCGCGCCATCCTCGCCGCCCGCCGCAGCAAGGGCCGCGAGCGGCTCTCCGCCTGAGCCGGCCGTCCCGGTGTTGCCGGCCGAATCCCGGCTCCGCCGCCGGGACGAGTTCGCCGCCGTCCTCCGGCGAGGGCGGCGCAGCGGTCGGTCGCGGCTCGTGGTCCACCTCGACCGCCCGGCCGACACCGACGCGGGTGCCTCCCGCGCCGGGTTCGTCGTGAGCAAGGCGGTCGGCAACGCCGTGGTCCGCCACCGGGTGGCCCGCCGCCTGCGCCACCTCGTCCGTCCCCGGCTGGTCGACCTGCCCGCCGGTTCCCGGCTCGTGGTGCGCGCGCTGCCGCCCGCCGCGGCCGCCTCGTCGGCCGAGCTGGCCGAGGACCTCGACTCCGGGATGCGGGCCGCCCTGCGCAAGCTGGACGGCCCGGCCCCCGCCCGCTCCGGTCGGCCCCGCTCCGGGCCACCCCGCCCCGAGCCGGTGGCCCCCGGTGGCTGAGCCGGCGGCGCGGCGCTCCGCACCGACCCGCGTGCTGATCGGGCTGCTGCGGGGCTACCAGCGCTGGATCTCCCCGGCCTTCCCGCCGACCTGTCGCTTCTACCCGACCTGCAGCTCGTACGCGATCGAGGCGCTGCAGGTGCACGGGCCGCTGCGCGGGAGCTGGCTCACGGTCCGGCGGTTGCTGCGGTGCCACCCGTGGCACCCTGGAGGGATCGACCCGGTGCCGCCGCGCCGTCCCCGTTCGGCCCGGAACCACCAGGAGGATCAAGCGCCGTGCTGAACTTCATCTACTACCCGGTCTCGTTCATCCTCTGGGTCTGGCACAAGGCGTTCGGCTACCTGCTCGGTCCGGACAACGGCATCGCCTGGGCGCTGTCGGTGGTGTTCCTGGTCTTCACCCTGCGCGCGCTGCTGTACAAGCCGTTCGTCAGCCAGGTGCGCTCGATGCGCAAGATGCAGGAGTTCCAGCCGGAGATCGCGAAGCTGCGCAAGAAGTACGCGAACGACCGGCAGAAGCAGGCCGAGGAGATGCAGCGCCTGCAGAAGGACCACGGGGTCAACCCGCTCGGTGGTTGCCTGCCGGTCCTGGTGCAGGTCCCGGTGTTCATCGGGCTGTTCCACGTGCTGCGCGAGTTCGGGCCGCTGACCAAGGACGGCTACCCGCGCACCGAGAACTACTTCTTCGGCCAGTCCGAGGTCGAGTCGTTCAACCGGTCCGACCTGTTCGGCGCCAAGCTGGGCAACTGGGTGGTCGAGGGCCAGGAGAAACTCACCGCCGCCGGCACCTCGATCGCCTCGATGCTCGTCGTGATGATCCCGCTGATGATCGCGGCCGGCATCTTCACCCACATCACCGCCCGGCACTCGGTGGCCCGCCAGACCGCGGCCCAGGCCGAGAACCCGCAGACCGCGATCATGAACAAGGTCATGCTGTACCTGTTCCCGATCGGCGTGGTGGTCGGTGCGCCCTTCCTGCCGCTGGCGGTCCTGCTCTACTGGGTCTCCAACAACCTGTGGACGCTCGGCCAGCAGTACGTCGTCTACAAGCGGATCGACGTCGAGGAGTCCGCCAAGCGCGAGGAGAAGGCGGCCACCCAGCAGGCCCGCGCCCCGCGGCCGGGCCAGAAGCCGGTCCGCCCCGAGCCGGTCCGCCCCGAACCGGTCGTCGAGGCGCCCCAGGCCAAGACGCCGGGCGCGAAGCCGGTCACCCGCAAGCCCACCGGCGCCACCCGGCGCCCGGCCGGCCCGGGCACCGACGCCGCGGCGACCAACGGCAAGGCGGGCACCGGCAAGGCGGGCACCGGCAGCGCCGGGAGCAAGGCGACGCCGTCGGAGACCGGGGCGAGCCCGGCCGCGAACGGCGCCGCGCCGAGCGACGCCGCGCGCCGGCGCGGCACCAGCGCGACCCGGCCGTCGGCCCGGCGCCCGCGCAAGCGTCGCTGACACGAGCCAGCGCGACCGCCGGGGGCGGTCGCTGCGGCAGCCCGGCTCGCCGGTGGCGCCGCGACACAGGGAGAGGAGAGCAGCGTGCCGAAGACCGCCCAGGACGAGGGCACCCAGAACGCCACGCCGACGACGACCGCCGAGGACCAGTTGGTCCGGGAGGGCGACATCGCCGGTGACTACCTCGAACGGCTGCTCGACGTGCTCGACTACGACGGCGACATCGACCTGGACGTGGAGGCCGGTCGCGCGGTCGTGAGCATCGACGGCGGGGAGGACCTGGACAAGCTGGTCGGCGAGCGCGGTGCGGTGCTGGAGGCGCTGCAGGAGCTCACCCGGCTCGCCGTGCAGCAGTCCTCGGGCAACCGCAGCCGGCTGATGCTGGACATCGCCGGCTGGCGGCAGGCCCGCCGCGAGGAGCTGACCGCGCTCGGCACCCGCACGGCCCAGGACGTGCTGGCCGGCGGCGAGTCGGTGCGGCTGCGGCCGATGACGCCGTTCGAGCGCAAGGTCGTGCACGACGCGGTGGCCCGCATCCGCGGGGTCATCAGCGAGAGCGAGGGCGAGGAGCCGCGGCGCCAGGTCGTCGTCTCCCGTGGGTGACGGGCTCGACCCCGCTGCGCTCGACCCCCCTGCGCTCGACCCCCCTGCGCTCGACCCCGTCGCGCTCGACCCGACGCCGGACGCCGTTTTCGGCGTCCGGCGTCGTCATGCCGAGCGCTATGCCGAGCACCTGGTCACCAGCGGGGTGGAGCGCGGGCTGATCGGCCCCCGGGAAGCACCCCGGGTGTGGGACCGCCACGTGCTCAACTGTGCCGTGGTCGCGGAGATCGTGCCGACCGGCGCGCGGGTGGTCGATGTGGGCTCGGGCGCGGGCCTGCCCGGGATACCGTTGGCGCTGGCCCGGCCCGATCTGCAGGTGGTCCTGCTGGAGCCGCTGCCCCGTCGGGCCGAGTGGCTCCGCGAGGTGATCGACGATCTCGGCCTGGCCGTCGAGGTGGAGCGGGGGCGGGCCGAGGAGCCCGCGGTCCGACGGCGATGGGAGGGTGCCGACGTGGTGACCGCCCGTGCCGTGGCCCCGTTGGGCCGACTCGCGGGTTGGTGCGTCCCGTTGCTGCGCCCCGGTGGGATGATGCTGGCGCTGAAGGGCGCCGGCGCGGCCGCCGAGGTCGAGCGGGACGCCGTGGCGGTGCGGAAGTCCGGCGGCGGGGCCGCACGGATCGTGCGCTGCGGCACCGGAACCGTCGATCCGCCCAGCACGGTCGTCGTCGTCGAGCGGGTGCGCGGGTCGGATCGATCCGGCGGCCCACGACGCAGGAGAGGGCAGGCGTGACGTTCAACGTGAGCCAGCACGAGGTGTCCGATGTTTCACGTGGAACACCGGGGTGGACGCCGATCGCCGAGGAGGCCGAGCGGGCGGCCCGGGTGCTGCACCCGGACCGGCACTCCATGCCGCGACCCACGCACCGGCGGATCCTGACCGTCGCCAACCAGAAGGGCGGGGTCGGCAAGACCACCAGCACGGTGAACCTGGCCGCCGCCCTGGCGATGCACGGGGTGCGGGTCCTGGTGATCGACCTCGACCCGCAGGGCAACGCCAGCACCGCGCTCGGCGTCGAGCACCGGCTCGGCACCCCGTCGGTGTACGAGGTGCTGCTCGGCGACATCCGGCTGGCCGAGGCGGCGGTGCCCAGCACCGCGTCGCCGAACCTGCTCTGCGTGCCGGCCACCATCGACCTGGCCGGCGCCGAGATCGAGCTCGTCACCATGGTGGCCCGGGAGAACCGGCTCGAGCTGGCGCTGTCGCCGGAGGCGCTGGACGAGGTCGGGGTGGACTACGTCTTCATCGACTGCCCGCCCTCGCTCGGCCTGCTGACGGTCAACGCGCTCGTGGCCGCGGCCGAGGTGCTCATCCCGATCCAGTGCGAGTACTACGCGCTGGAGGGGCTGGGGCAGCTGCTGAGCAACATCGACCTGGTGCGCTCGCACCTGAACACCGCGCTGCACGTCTCGACGATCCTGCTGACCATGTACGACGGCCGGACCAAGCTGGCCGACCAGGTCACCAACGAGGTGCGCAGCCACTTCGGCAAGACCGTGCTGCGCACGGTCATCCCGCGCAGCGTGAAGGTCTCCGAGGCGCCCGGCTACAGCCAGACCGTGCTGGCCTACGACCCCGGCTCGCGCGGCGCGATGAGCTACGTCGACGCCGCCCGGGAGATCGCCGAGCACGGCACCCGGATGGACCCGCCGCGACCCCGGGACGGACGGCAGTGACGATGGCCGAGCGCAAGGGCGGGCTGGGCCGCGGCCTGGCCGCGCTGATCCCCACCGGCCCGGCGCCGGACCGGTCCGTGGGGACGATGCCGCCGATGGAGCGCCCCACCGGCTATCGCGGCCCGACCGCGGTCGCGGCGGCCGACGCGCTGGTCGGCGCCATGCCCCCGGTGTCGGGCAGCGCGGGCGCCGCGGAGTACCGCGAGGTTCCGGTCGGGTCGATCCACCCGAACCCCAAGCAGCCCCGCACCGCCTTCGACGAGGAGGCGCTGGCCGAGCTGGAGCACTCGATCCGCGAGTTCGGGCTGCTGCAGCCGATCGTCGTGCGCGAGGTCTCCCCCGGCTCGTTCCAGCTCGTCATGGGCGAGCGGCGGTGGCGGGCCGCGCAGCGCGCCGGGCTGGAGCGGGTGCCGGCGATCGTCCGGCGCACCACCGACGACGCGATGCTGCGCGACGCGCTGCTGGAGAACATCCACCGGGTGCAGCTGAACCCGCTCGACGAGGCGGCCGCCTACCAGCAGCTGCTGGCCGAGTTCGGCGTGACGCACACCGAGCTGGCCGACCGGCTGGGACGCAGCCGTCCGGTGGTCACCAACACGATCCGGCTGCTGAAGCTGCCGGTGTCGGTGCAGCGCCGGGTCGCCGCCGGGGTGCTGTCGGCCGGGCACGCCCGGGCACTGCTCGGTCTCGAGGACGCCGCCCAGCAGGAGGACCTGGCCACCCGGATCGTCGCCGAGGGGATGTCGGTCCGGGCGACCGAGGAGGCCGTGGTGCTGCTGCGCGGGCAGGGGCCGGCGCCGGTCCGCCCGACGCGCCGCCGCACCGGCCTGACCCCCGGCATGGAGAACCTCGCCGAACGCCTCTCCGACTCCTTCGAGACCCGGGTGAAGGTCGAGTTCGGTCAGCGCAAGGGGCGCATCGTCGTCGAGTTCGGATCGGCGGAGGACTTCGAGCGGATCGCCCGGCTGATCGAGGGCTCCCCCGGGTGACCCCTGTTCCACGTGAAACCACACGCGTGTGGTTTCACGTGGAACAGCTCAGGTCCCGCGCCGGACCGCTCGTTCCACCATCGCGCCGTACAGCTCGCCGAGGCCGGTGCCCGCGGCGCGGGCGGCCAGCGGCAGCAGCGAGGTCTCGGTGAGCCCGGGTGAGACGTTCACCTCGAGCACCTGGACCCGCCCGTCCGCGTCGACGACGGCGTCCATCCGGGAGACGTCGCGCAGCCCGAGCAACCGGTGCGCGGCCAGCGCGGTCTCCTCCAGGGCGGCCAGGCCGGCCGCGTCCAGCCGGGCCGGGCAGTGGAACGACGCGGCGCCGGGTGTGTAGCGGGCGGTGTAGTCGTAGACCCCGTCCCCGGTGTCCACCTCGACCGGCGGCAGCGCCCGCGGCTCGTCGCCGTCCTGGACGACCGCCACCGCGACCTCGGTGCCCACCACGAACCGCTCGGCGAGCACGGTGTCGGCGTAGGCGAGGCAGCTGACCATCGCCGACGGCAGGTCGGTCCGGTCGGTGACCACCTGCGCGCCCAGCGCCGAACCACCCTGGTCGGGCTTCAGCATCATTGGCAGGCCGAGCCGGTCCAGCATCGCACCGAGCACCGCCTGCGCGCCCAGCGCCCGGAACGTGGTGTGCGGCAGGGCGACCCAGTCCGGGGTGTCCAGCCCGGCGCGGGCCAGCTCGGCCTTGGCGTTCGGCTTGTCCCAGGCGCGGCGGCAGGCCGGCGCGGGGGTCCCGACGAACGGCACCTCCAGCAGTTCCAGCACCACCTGCAGCGAGCCGTTCTCCCCCTCCCCGCCGTGCAGGGCGATGGCCACGGCGTCGGGCGGGTCGGTGCGCAGGCGCTCGACGAGGGCGCCGTCCATGTCCCACTCCCGCACCGACATCCCGGACCCGCGCAGCGCGGCCGCCAGCCGCCGGCCGGAGCGCAACGACACCTCGCGCTCGTGGGACAGCCCGCCGGCCAGCACGGCCACAGTTCTCTCGGTCACCGCAGCATTCTGCGGCACCCGTGATCTCCTGCCGCGCCCCGGTGGGGCGGGTGCGTCAGGGGGTGTGCGGGCTGGGGCTCTGCGGGCCGTTGCGCGGCTCGGCCCGGCCCAGCGACACCCGCGGCGAGGTGCCGAAGGTGTGCATGACGTCCAGCTCGGCCTCCAGCACGCCGGCCAGCCGGCGCACCCCCTCGGTGATCCGCTCCGGGGTCGGGTAGCAGTACGACAGCCGCAGCTGCCGGCTGCCCAGCCCGTCGGCGTAGAAGCCGGTGCCCGACGCGTACGCCACCCGGGCGGTGACCGCGCGCGGCAGCATCGCCTTGGTGTCCACGCCCTCCGGGACGGTGAGCCAGACGTAGAACCCGCCGTCGGGCACGTTCCACGTGCAACCGTCGGGCAGGTGCGCCGCCAGCGCGTCCAGCATCGCGTCGCGCCGGTCGCGGTAGGCCTCGGTGAACGCCTTGATCTGGCTGCGCCAGTCGTGGCCGGCCAGGTAGCGCGAGACCAGCATCTGGTTGAAGCTCGGTGGGCACAGCGTCGCCGACTCGGCGGCCAGCACCAGCCGGTCGCGGACCGCGGGCGGGGCCAGCGCCCAGCCGACCCGCAGCCCGGAGGCGAAGGTCTTGGAGAACGACCCGAGGTAGATCACGTCGCGGTCCATCGACCGCAGCGCCGGGTACACCCGCCCGGTGAAGCCGAGCAGCCCGTAGGGGTTGTCCTCGACGACCGCGACGCCGTACCGCGCGCAGATCTCCAGCACCTCGGCCCGCCGCTCGACGGACAGCGTGACCCCGGCGGGGTTGTGGAAGTTCGGCACCGTGTACAGGAACTTCGGCACGATCCCCCGCGTGGCCAGGTTGCTCAGCGCGGCGGTCAGCAGGTCGGGGACCAGGCCGTGCTCGTCCATCGCGACGTGCACCACGCGGG
>DASQMQ010000536.1:0-4225 GCA_035645455.1 Pseudonocardia sp. | reverse complement strand
CGGCCCGGTCCGCCCGGAAGACGATCATCGCTGGGCCCGGTAGGCCCGCCAGCTCGCCAGGGCCGAGATGTCGGTCAACGGGGGCAGTCGCGGGTACTCCCGACGCAGCACCATGGCCAGCGAGCCGCTGCCGTCGGCCAGCTCGATCACCCCGAGCTCCAGCCCGTCCGGCTCGCCGGGCAGCAGCACCTCGCGCAGCTGCGCGTAGTCCATCTCGTACACCTCCCCCTGCACCGCGGCGCCGCCCGGACCGACGTCCTCCAACGCGGGGTAGCGTCCGCCGACGGCGTGGAAGCGGTAGCGCGGCGCGGTGGTGGTGCTGGCCACCAGCGGCGAGTCGCCGACCAGGTGGTGGTCGGCGCCGCCGGCCATCGCGGTGCCGTTCAGGAACATCCTCATCAGATCCCCTTCTGCCGGTCGGATCATCCTGCCCCGCGCGGCCGAGCCCGATGTGCGCTCGCGCACGCGGCGCGCCGCCACCGGATGGCTGGGCCCAGCCGAGTCCGGCAGCCGGGTCCGGCAGATGGGTCCCGGGCAGATGAGTTCCGGGCCCGGCCCGGGTCGGACTCGTCGGGGCCGCGTGCTGCACAGGCGCCGGCCCGGCGGCCGTCGGTCACGGGAGGAGCGGGCATGAGTGGGGTTCGGGTTCTGGTGGGCACCCGCAAGGGTGCGTTCGTGCTGACCGCCGACGGCGGCCGCACGGACTGGACGGTGCACGGGCCGCACTTCGCGGGGTGGGAGATCTACCACGTGGCCGGGTCGCCGGCCGACCCGCAGCGGCTCTACGCCTCCCAGTCCGGTGGCTGGTTCGGGCAGGTGGTGCAGCGCTCCGACGACGGCGGGGCCGGCTGGAGGCCGGTCGGCAACGAGTTCGGCTACGCGGGCGTGCCCGGCACCCACCAGTGGTACGACGGCACCCCGCACCCGTGGGAGTTCGCCCGGGTGTGGCACTTCGCGCCCTCGGCCACCGACCCGGACACCGTGCTGGCCGGGGTGGAGGACGCGGCGCTGTTCCGCTCGGTCGACGGCGGGGACAGCTGGCACGAGCTGCCCGGCCTGCGCGGGCACGGGTCGGGCTCGTCCTGGCAGCCCGGGGCGGGCGGGATGTGCCTGCACACCATCGTCACCGATCCGCGCGACCCCGACCGGATGCACGTGGCCATCTCCGCGGCCGGGGTGTTCCGCACCGAGGACGGCGGCGAGTCCTGGCAACCGGCCAACCGCGGGCTGCGCTCCGAGGGCATCCCGGACAGCGACGCCGAGGTCGGCCACTGCGTGCACAACCTGGCGATGCACCCCTCCCGCCCGGACACGCTGTACATGCAGAAGCACTGGGACGTCATGCGCACCGACGACGGCGGGGAGAACTGGTACGACATCGGCGAGGGCCTGCCGTCGGACTTCGGCTTCCCGATCGGCGTGCACGCCCACGACCCGGAGACCGTCTACGTCGTGCCGATCACCAGCGACTCGGTGCACGTCCCGCCGGACGGGCGGCTGCGGGTGTACCGCAGCCGCACCGGCGGTGCTGACTGGGAACCGCTGACCAGCGGGCTCCCCCAGCAGCACTGCTACGTCAACGTGCTGCGCGACGCGCTGGCCGTGGACTCCCTGGACGAGTGCGGGATCTACTTCGGCACCACCGGCGGGCAGGTCTACGTCTCCCCCGACGGCGGGGACAGCTGGTCGGCGATCGTGCGCGACCTGCCCGCGGTGCTGTCGGTGGAGGTGCAGACCCTGTCATGACCGATCACGCGATCCGGGTGAAGCTGCCCGAGCACCTGCGCCGGCTGGCCGGGGTGGACGGCGAGGTCGCGCTGGCGGTGCCCGGCCCGGTCACGGTGGCCGGGGTGCTGGACGCGCTGGAGACCCGGTACCCGGTGCTGCGCGGCACCATCCGCGACCACGGCGGCGGGCGGCGCCGCTCGTTCGTGCGGTTCTTCGCCTGCGAGCAGGACCTGTCCCACGACCCGGTCGACAGTCCGCTGCCCGACGCCGTTGTCGCGGGCCGCGAGCCGTTCCTGGTGGTGGGCGCGATGGCCGGCGGGTGAGCCGGCCGCTGCCGCACGACCAGCCCGGTTCGGGTCAGCCCCGTCGGATCAGCGCCGGTCGGCTCAGCGCCGGTCGGCTCAGCGCAGGTCGGATCAGCGCAGGGCGGATCCGGCGGGCAGCGGTTCCAGGGCCAGGTCGGGGTGCTTGCGGCGGACCGTCTCCAGCCGCCACTTGTTGCTGAACACCGCCAGCAGCACGCCGTCGGCGCGGCGGGTGAGCACCTCGACCTCGCTCTCCCGGTCCAGGACCGGGGCGGCGGCGGGATCGGTGCGCCGGGCCACCGAGTAGGGCAGGTGGTCCAGGGTCACCGGGGCGCGGTACTCGTCGGCCATCCGCGCCGCCACCACGTCGAACTGCAGCGGACCCACCGCAGCCAGCACCGGCGCCTGGTCCCCGCGCAGGTCCGACACCAGCACCTGGATCACGCCCTCGGAGTCGAGCTGCTCGATCCCCCGGCGGAACTGCTTGAACGAGCCCGCGTCGGCCCCGCGGACCACCGCGAAGTGCTCCGGGGCGAAGCTGGGGATGGCCGGGAACTCGACCGGGTCGGCGGCGTAGAGGGTGTCTCCCGGGCGCAGCGCACCCGCGTTGACCAGGCCGATGATGTCGCCCGGGAACGCCTCCTCCACCGTGGTGCGTTCCTGCCCGAACACCGACTGGGCGTACTTGGTGGCGAACGGGCGCCCGGTCGCGGCGTGGGTGAGCACCATCCCGCGCTCGAACCGGCCCGAGCAGATCCGGACGAACGCCATCCGGTCGCGGTGCGAGCGGTCCATCCCGGCCTGCACCTTGAACACCAGCCCGGACAGCGGCGCCGCCAGCTCCCGGGGGCGGCCCTCGGCATCCACCCGGGCCTCCGGCGGCGGCGCCAGCTCGACCAGCGCGTCCAGCAGCCGGGCCACACCCACCCCGGTCAACGCCGCCCCGAACAACACCGGCGTCGCCACCCCGGTCAGGAAGTCCTTCTCGTCGAACCCCGCCCCGATCTCGGTGAGCAGGGCCAGCTCGTCCTGCGCGGCGGGCCAGAACTCCGGCTCCTGCGCCGCGACGACCTCGCCGGCCACCACCTCGGCGGTGGCCCGGGTGGCCCCGCCCGCGGTCCGGCTGAACCGGGTGAACTCCCCGGTCGCGCACTCCAGCAGCCCGCGCAGCTGCCCGGCGAGGCCCACCGGCCAGGTCAGCGGCATCGGCCGCAGCCCGATGGTCTGCTCGACCTCGTCGAGCAGCTCCAGGGCCTCCCGGCCGGGCCGGTCCCACTTGTTGACGAAAGTCAGCACCGGGATCCCGCGGGTCCGGCAGACGTCGAACAGCTTGAGCGTCTGCGGCTCCAGGCCCTTGGCCGCGTCCAGCAGCATCACCGCGGCGTCCACCGCGGCCAGCACCCGGTAGGTGTCCTCGGAGAAGTCGCCGTGACCGGGGGTGTCCAGCAGGTTGATCACGCAGTCGCGGTAGGCGAACTGCAGCACCGCCGAGGTGATGGAGATGCCGCGCTTGCGCTCCATCTCCATCCAGTCCGAGGTCACCCCGCGCCGGCCCGACTTGCCGTGCACCGCCCCGGCGGAATCGATCCGCTCGGCGTAGAGCGCCAGCGCCTCGGTCAACGTGGACTTGCCCGCGTCCGGGTGGCTGATCACGGCGAACGTCCGGCGCCGCAGCGCCTCGGTCGGTACCCGGGCCGACTCCCCCAGCTCCATCGACATCAGACCGCCCATGCTACGGGTCGCGCAGCGCCCACCTCGACCCGGCGGCCCGCCCCGGGGCACCGCTCGGGGCCGCTCGTACTGCGGGGCCGTCCGGACCGGCTGGTCGCCGCGGTCGCGCTGCGCCGGGACCGCGTTCGTGCTGCTCGGCAACCTGACCACGGCCTTGGGCGGGGAACCGGCGGCGTTGCCGGCCGCGATCGGGGCCGTACTGCTCGCCGTCTGCGGCCCGGCCCGGCCGGGCCGCCGGTCGCCGCCGGACGTGGGCGGCCCGTCAGCACCTGGTGACCCCCGCCCGCCCTACTCGCGCCCTACTCGGGCTCCTGGTCGATGACCACCGGGTCGGCGGCCCGCTCGATCACCGGTCGCCCGGACCCGCGCCGGTCCGCCCCGCCACCGGGTGCCGGGCCGACCACCGAACCGTCGGCCGGCCCGAAGAACCACGGGAACTCCGCCCGACCCCGGTCCACGTC
>DASQMQ010000535.1:0-5058 GCA_035645455.1 Pseudonocardia sp. | reverse complement strand
GTGAGTGAGTTTCATGCCTCTAGGCATGAAACTCACTCACGAGCCGCTAGGCCCTTTCGAGGATGAGTTCGCGGACGCGCTTGGCGTCGGCCTTGCCGCCGGTCGCCTTCATGACCGCGCCGACGATGGCGCCGGCCGCGGCGACCTTGCCGCCGCGGATCTTCCCGGCGACGTCGGGCTGGGCGGCGAGGGCCTGGTCGACCGCGGTGACCAGGGCGCCCTCGTCGGACACCACGGCCAGGCCGCGGGCGGCGACGACGTCGTCCGGGGAGCCCTCGCCGGCCAGCACGCCGTCGACCACCTGGCGGGCCAGCTTGTTGTTCAGCGCGCCGGTGGACACCAGCTCGACCACCCGGGCCACCTGGGCCGGGGTGATCGGCAGCGCGGACAGCTCGACCCCGCGGGTGTTGGCCTGCTGGGACAGGTACGCCACCCACCAGCCGCGGGCCTCGCCGGCCGGGGCACCGGCCGCGACGGTGGCCTCGACCAGCTCCAGCGCCCCGGCGTTGATCAGGTCGCGCAGCTCCTCGGCGGACAGCCCCCACTCGGCGGTGATCCGGCGGCGGCGGTCCCACGGCATCTCGGGCAGCGTCGCGCGCAGCTCCTCGACCCACTCCGCGGACGGCGCGATCGGGACCAGGTCGGGCTCCGGGAAGTACCGGTAGTCCTCGGAGGTCTCCTTGCGCCGCCCGGCCCGGGTGCTGCCGGTCTGCTCCTCGAAGTGCCGGGTCTCCTGGACGATCGCACCCCCGGCCAGCAGCACCCCGGCCTGCCGGGACATCTCGTGGCGCACGGCGCGCTCGACCGACCGCAGCGAGTTGACGTTCTTGGTCTCGGTGCGGGTGCCCAGCTCGCCGGACCCCCTCGGCGCCAGCGAGAGGTTGACGTCGCAGCGCAGCGAGCCCTGCTCCATCCGCACGTCGGAGACGCCGAGCGCGCGCAGCAGGTCGCGCAGCGCGGCGACGTAGGCCCGGGCCACTTCCGGGGCGCGCGCCCCGGTGCCCGGGATCGTCCGGGTGACGATCTCGATCAGCGGCACGCCGGCCCGGTTGTAGTCCAGCAGCGAGTACTCCGCGCCGTGGATGCGCCCGGTCGCGCCGCCGACGTGCAGCGACTTGCCGGTGTCCTCCTCCATGTGGGCGCGCTCGATCTCCACCCGCACGGTGCTGCCGTCGTCCAGTTCGACGTCGAGCCAGCCGTCCACCGCGATCGGCTCGTCGTACTGCGAGGTCTGGAAGTTCTTCGGCATGTCCGGGTAGAAGTAGTTCTTCCGGGCGAACCGGCCCCACGGGGCGATGGTGCAGTTCAGCGCCAGTCCGATGCGCATCGCCGACTCCACCGCGACCCGGTTGACCACCGGCAGCGCGCCGGGCAGGCCCAGGCAGACCGGGCAGACCTGGGTGTTGGGCTCGGCGCCGAACTCGGTCGGGCAGCCGCAGAACATCTTGGTGCTGGTGTTCAGCTCGACGTGCACCTCGAGCCCGAGGGTCGGGTCGAAGCGCTCCACGACCTCGGCGAAGTCGACCAGCGTGGGGGCGGTCATCGGGACACCTCCGGAACGCGGTGGATCAGCGGGCCGCCGTCCTCGGCGTCGCGGGCGGCCTCGTAGGCGGCGCCCACCCGGTACATCACGGCCTCGCCGAGGGCCGGGGCCATCACCTGCAGGCCCACCGGGAGCCCGTCGGCGAGCCCGGAGGGCACCGACAGGCCGGCCGTGCCGGCCAGGTTGGTCGGGATGGTGGCCAGGTCGTTGAGGTACATGGCCAGCGGGTCGTCCACCTTCTCGCCGATCGGGAAGGCCGTGGTCGGGGTGGTCGGTGAGACCAGCACGTCGGCCTTCGCGTAGGCGGCGGCGAAGTCGCGGGCGATCAGCGTGCGCACCTTCTGCGCCTGCCCGTAGTAGGCGTCGTAGTAGCCCGCCGACAGCGCGTAGGTGCCCAGGATGATCCGGCGCTTGACCTCGGGCCCGAACCCGGCCTCGCGGGTCGCGGCCATGACCTCCTCGGCCCCGGCGCCCTGGTCGACGCGCAACCCGTAGCGCATGGCGTCGAAGCGGGCCAGGTTGGAGGAGACCTCGCTGGGCAGGATCAGGTAGTACGCGGCCATCCCGTACTGGAAGTGCGGGCAGCTGACCTCGACCAGCTCGGCGCCGAGCTTCTCCAGCTGGCGCAGCGCGGCCTCGTGGGCGGACTGCACGCCCGGCTGGTAGCCCTCGCCGCCCATCTCCCTGACGACGCCGACGCGCACGCCGGTCAGGTCGCCGGTGGCGCCCTGCCGGGCCGCCTCGACGACCGAGGGCACCGGGGCGTCGATGGAGGTGGAGTCCATCGGGTCGTAGCCGCCGATGACCTCGTGCAGCAGGGCGGCGTCGAGCACGGTGCGGGCGCACGGCCCGGCCTGGTCGAGCGAGGACGCGCAGGCGATCAACCCGTAGCGCGACACCCCGCCGTAGGTCGGCTTGACCCCCACCGTGCCGGTGAAGGCGGCCGGCTGGCGGATCGAGCCGCCGGTGTCGGTGCCGATGGCCAGGGGGGCCTCGAACGCGGCCAGGGACGCGGCCGATCCGCCGCCGGACCCGCCGGGGACGCGGGCGGTGTCCCACGGGTTGCGGGTGGGGCCGTAGGCCGAGTACTCGGTGGACGAGCCCATCGCGAACTCGTCCATGTTGGTCTTGCCCAGGATGGTGATGCCGGCCGCGCGCAGCCGCGAGGTCACCGTGGCGTCGTAGGGCGGGCGCCAGCCCTGCAGGATCTTCGACCCGGCGGTGGTGGGCATGTCCGTGGTGGTGAACACGTCCTTGAGCGCCAGCGGCACCCCGGCCAGCGCGGACACCGGCGCGGTGCCGGCGCCCAGCGAGGCGTCCACCAGGGACGCCGACTCGACCGCGGCGTCCTCGGCGACGTGCAGGAACGCGTGCACCGTCGGGTCCACGGCGGCGATCCGGTCCAGGTGCGCGCGGGCCACCTCGACGGCGGACACCTCCCGCGAGTGGATCTTCTCGGCCAGCTCGGCGGCGGTCAGCCTGGTCAGCTCGTCCATCACGCCTCCTCGCCGAGGATCCGCGGCACCCGGAACCGGCCGTCCTCCGAGGCCGGGGCGCCGGCCAGCGCCTGTTCCTGGCTCAGCCCGGGGCGCCGCTCGTCGGCGCGGAACACGTTCTCCAGCGGCACCGCGTGCGACATGGGCGGGATGTCGTCGGCGGCGACCTCGCCGACGCCGGCGACCGCGCCGAGGATGACCTCGAGCTGGCCCGCGAACACGTCCAGCTCGGCGTCGGTGACGGCGAGCCGGGCCAGCCGGGCGAGGTGCGCGACCTCGGCCCTGGTCAGACCCGCCGTGGCGGCGGACCCGTCGGTGGCACTCAAGAAGTCCTCCAGGCTGTGCGGGCGGTACCCCGGGTGGTGGAGCCGACGGGGCGGTCCCGCGGTGGACGCAGATGTCGGCCGGTCAAGTCTAGGACCCGCACGCCGGACGCCCGCGCGGGTGCCCGGACGGTGACGCGCCCGCCACAGCGCGGTGTTGCGCCATCCGGTGCCCGGACTGACACAATCTCCGCTCGGAGGCGATCGCGGCGGCCCGGCCACCGCGACCTCCGGGCAGCGCAGCCGGTCGGCTGCCCGCACGGGCGCGGCCGGGATGTGTCGGATCGGTCGAGGAGGCTGTGCGTGTCGTTCCTGCTGCGGCTCGTACTACCGGACAAGCCGGGCAGCCTCGGAGCCGTGGCGACCGCGCTGGGCAACGCCGGCGCGGACATCCTCGGGGTGGACGTCGTCGAGCGCGCGCACGGGCTGGCCGTCGACGACCTGGCCGTGGAGCTGCCCGTCGGCCGGCCGCCGGACGTGCTGATCACCGCGGCCGAGTCGGTGCCCGGGGTGGAGGTCGAGTCGGTGCGCCCGCACTCGGGCCGGCTGGACACCAACCGCGAGCTGGAGCTGATCGAGGAGATCACCGGCGATCCGCAGCGCGGGGTGCAGCTGCTGGCCGAGCAGGTGCCGCGGATCTTCCGCTCGGGTTGGGCGCTGGTCGCCGCGCGCGAGGGTCCGCGGGCCTACCGGCTGGCCGAGAGCACGGCCGCGCCCGAGACCCGGGCCGGCGACCTGCCGTGGCTGCCGCTGACGAAGGCGATCGTGCTCGACCCCGCGGTGCACATCGTGCCCGAGCCGTGGAGCGCGCTGGACACCGAACTCGCCGCGGCCCCGTTCGGCGCCGACGCCGCCCTGGTCGTCGGCCGCCCCGGCGGGCCCGCGTTCCGGCCCTCGGAGCTGGCCCGGCTGACCCACCTCGCCGGGATCGTCACCACCGTGCTGGGCGGATAGCCCGGATGGACCGCCCGTGGGCCCGGGTGCCCGGGTGGGTCGGCGAGACCCTCCGCCCGGAGCTGGCCGGCACCACCGACGAGATCATCGCCGCGGTGCGGGCCGAGGTCCCGGACTACGCCCGGCCGCTGACCGGCCGGTTCGGCCTGCGGATCACCGAGGGTGTGTCGGTGGCGCTGGCCCAGTTCCTGGACCTGCTCGGCCGCGACGAGCCGCTCGGCGACGACCGGGTCTACCGGGCGCTGGGGCAGCTGGAGCACCGCGAGGGCCGCACGCTGACCGCGCTCCAGTCGGCCTACCAGGTGGGCACCCGGACGCTGTGGCGCCGGCTGGCGGCCAGCGCGTCGGCCCACCAGCTGCCGCCCGAAGTGATCTTCAGCCTGGCCGAGGCGGTGTTCGGCTACATCGAGCAGGTGTCCTCGTCGTCGGTGGCCGGCTGGGCCGACGAGGAGTCCAGCCGGGCCGGGTCGCTGCAGGCCCGACGGCACGCGCTGGTCGAGGTGCTGGCCCGGTTCCCGCCGGCGACCACGGCCGAGGTGGAACGGGCCGCGGCCGCGGCCGGGTGGACGCTGCCGCCGCGGCTGGCCGCGCTGGTGGTCGAGGACGCGGTCGCGGTGGCCACCCGGCTGCCCGGCGCGGTCGCCGCCGCGCTGGACCCGGTGGGCGTCGCGCTGGTCAGCGCCCCGGACCGGACCGGCTGGCTGGACCGGGTGCGGGCCGGGCTGACCGGGCGGACCGCGGT
>DASQMQ010000534.1:0-3242 GCA_035645455.1 Pseudonocardia sp. | reverse complement strand
GGACCGTCGTGGTCGGCGGCACCGTCGTGGTCGGCGGCACCGTCGTGGTCGGCGGCACCGTCGTGGTCGGCGGCACCGTCGTGGTCGGCGGCACCGTCGTGATCGGCGGCACCGTCGTGATCGGCGGCACCGTCGTGATCGGCGGCACCGTAGTCGGGGGGACCGTCGTTGTCGGCGGGACCGTCGTCGGCGGTGCCGTCGTCGGCGGGATCGTGGTCGTTGCCGGCGTGGTCGTCGGCGGCTGGGCGTCCCGGAGGGGGTACTGGCGCACCCAGTCGACCATCATCTGGGACTCGGTCACCTCGCCCCGGCCGTTGCCCGGGAACCAGTCCAGCTGGATGCACAGGTGCATCGGCCCGGGCGGCAGGGTCGAGGTGTCGTTGGTCCGCCACCACTCCCGGCCGTTGACGTAGGC
This sequence comes from Pseudonocardia sp., assembly GCA_035645455.1. Lineage (GTDB taxonomy): Bacteria > Actinomycetota > Actinomycetes > Mycobacteriales > Pseudonocardiaceae > Pseudonocardia. The sequence goes on along the minus strand of DASQMQ010000534.1, from coordinate 2,827 downwards.
CGCCATGTGGTCGGGGGTCCACTCCACGGCCCAGTTGTTCCACTGCGTGCCGTCGATCCGCACCTCGCCGCTGACCTGCGAGTTGTTCGCTCCGTAGTGCAGGAACATGCTGGTGAGCTGGCGGCTGGGCTCCATCATCTCCATGAAGTCGACCTCGCCGCCGACCGGCCAGTTCTCGGCGTCCGGCCACAGCAGCAGCAGGGCGTTGTAGCTCTCGTCGCTGGCCGGCGCCCGCACCCGGCCCTCCCAGCGGCCGTACTTCTGGCCCGAGCCCCAGGCCATGCCCGCGGTGTTGCCGGCGCTGTCACCGGTGAGCGTCAGGATGCCGTCCTGGACGTTGACCGCGTCCGGGGTGCGCCGGCCGTTGCCGCCGTGGCCGGGCGAGTCGTAGACGCCCCAGCCCGAGCCCAGCCCGCCGGTGAACTCATCGGCGCGGTTGGGCTCTCCCCAGCCCAGCAGCCGGGCCGCACTGGTCTCGAAGCCGGCGGGTGCCGCCGGGATCCCGGGGGCCGCGGCCGCAGCTGCCACCGGCGCGGACAGGGAACCCATCCCCGGCAGGGCTGCGGCTGCCGCCGGCGTCAACACCGCCGCGTTCGCCGTACCGGTGAGCAGCATCGCCACCACCGCCGTACCAACCGTCATTCCTCGTAGCACGGCACACCTCCACCCGATCAGTTGTCCTGGAGCCCGAAGGTATGTCCGTAATTTCCCGTTCGTCGGGCTCGGCCATCTGTTCGGGTGAATCTCCGAACGGGGTTGCGGCGGCCCGTGACGAATCCCTGATCGGGCACCCGGGGGAGTTACCGGGCCACAGATCCATTCGGCCTACCCCGGCGCGCTCGTGGTCGCCGAGTGCGACGAGAAGCGGCGACCGGCAGGCCGGGGATCCGCTCCACGACCACGGCGTGTCCTGGCCGGAGCGCGGTGACCGACGGTGGAATGACACCCTTCGCGGTCGTCCGATCACCACGTGTATCAGCCACGGTGCCGGGTGGCTCTGCTCCTGATCGGCCCGCCCGCCGGGCGGCGCCGGCCGGCCATCCGACCGATCGGCGCGCCTCGCGGCCAGAACTGCTGGGCCGCTGCTCAGAGGGGGTGCGCGGGCCGGGGGCGGTGCCGATCCGCCGGATCGGGCGGCCGGGACGCGAGCGGCCCCAAAGAGTATTCGGGTAGCGGCCCGGCGCCGTGTCGGTCACCGTGGAGGGGTGCTCCCCGTGACGCCCCAGGTCCTGCCGGCGCTACGGCCGTGGTTCACGCCGGAGCGGCCGGGGCCGATCATCTTCGCGCACATCGAGGCCACCGGACAAGGGGGGTGTCGGGTCGACCGCCTCCCCCACCCGCGGGCCGTGCTCGCCGAGATCGGCGGCAATTACGCGCTGCGGGGCGACCCGGACGCCCTGCCGCCGGCCGAGCTGGCCGACGTCGTCGGCTTCGTGGAGGCACCGCCGCAGTGGCTGCCCCGGCTGCGCGAGTCCGATCCGGGCTCCGGGATCTGGCCGCGGGTCGTCGCCACCCTCCCCCCGGACGCCCCGCTCCGGCCGCCCCCCACCGAGGTCCGCCGGCTGACCGACGTCGACGCGGAACTGCTCGCCGCGCTCCCCGACGAGCTCGCCTGGATCCACGCGACCTGGGGCGGGCCCGCCGGGCTGCTCGCGGCAGCCGTCGGGCACGCCGCCGTCGTCGACGGCCGGATCGTGTCGGTGGCGGTGCCGTTCTACCGGGGCGACCGGTACGAGGACATCGGCGTCGTCACCGCGGCCGAGCACCGCCGCCGCGGGCTGTCGACGGCCTGCGCGGCAGCTGTCGTGGCCGACATCCGCTCCCGCGGCCGGGTGCCCACCTGGTCGACCTCCCCGGACAACACCGGCAGCCTGGCGGTCGCCGAGCGGCTGGGCTTCCGGCACGTCCGCGACGACGTCCTGTACGCCGTGCGCACGCCCATCCCGACCTGACGTCCACCGGCCGGGACCTTCAGCGGCCCTCGGGCACCAGCAGCCCGCGCTGGTAGCCGACGGCCACCGCGGACGCCCGGTCGCGCACCTCCAGCTTGGCGTAGATGTGCAGCAGGTGGGTCTTCACCGTGGCCTCGCTGATGAACAGCCGCTTCGCGGTCTCCCGGTTGGTCGAGCCGGCCGCGACCAGGGTGAGGACCTCCAGCTCCCGGGCGCTGAGCACCGTCGGCTCCGGCCCGCGGACCTGCCCCATCAGCCGCCCGGCCACGGCCGGGGAGAGCACCGCCTCGCCGCGGTGCGCGGAGCGCACCGCGCGCAGCAGGTCCGCGCGCGGGGTGTCCTTGAGCAGGTAGCCGGTAGCGCCGGCCTCGACCGCGGGCAGCACGTCGCGGTCGGTGTCGAAGGTGGTGAGCACCAGAACCCGCACCGACGGCGCCCGGCGGCGCAGTTCCTTGATCGCCTCGACGCCGCCCATCTCGGGCATCCGCAGGTCCATCAGCACCAGGTCGACGTCCGTGCCGGCCATCCGGGCCAGCGCCTCGACGCCGTTGCCGGCCTCGCCGACCACCGTCATGTCGGGCTCGCTGTCGATCACCCCGCGCAGCCCGTCCCGGACCACCGGGTGGTCGTCGACGATGAGCACCCTGATCGTCACGACCCCACCTCCGCCGGGATCGCCGGCACGCTCGCACTCAGGGCGGTCCCCTCGCCCGGGGCGCTCTCCACCGCGAGGGTGCCCGAGACGCGCCGCACCCGCTGGTCCATGGCGGCCAGCCCGTAGCCGGACCCGCCGGTCGTCACCACCGCGTCGGGGTCGAAGCCGCGACCGTCGTCGCGCACGTCGAGCACCACCAGGTCGTCCATGTAGGACAGGG
>DASQMQ010000533.1:0-11394 GCA_035645455.1 Pseudonocardia sp. | reverse complement strand
GTGACCCTCGGCCTGGCGCTGCTGGCCGCCGGGATCACCTCGACGGTGCTGCTGCTGGCCGGCGCGTTCACCCCGGCGAACGTGCCGGTGCTGCTCGGCGTGCTGCTCGCGGTGGTCGGGCTGGGCCTGGTGGTCGGCTCGTTCGTGCGGGCCGGCCGGGGTCTGATCCCGATCGCGCTGCTGCTGGCCGCGCTCACCTGGGGCGCGCTGGCAGTGCCGACGGGCACCTGGCGCGGGGGCGAGTTCGGCGACCTGCGGCTCGCACCGATCTCGGTGGGCCAGATCCAGCCGCTCTACGAGCACGCCATGGGCGACGTGCGGATCGACCTGAGCGAGGTGGACTTCTCCGCCCCGGCGGGCGCCGCGGCCATGCCGGTGCGGTCGGAGATCCGGATGGGCGCCGGCGACCTGCGGGTGGTCGTGCCCCCGGACACCGACCTCACCGTCAACGGGGTCCTCGGCGCCGGTGAGCTGAACGTCGGCGACCGCCGGGAGGACGGCTTCGATCTGCGGGTCCGGTCCACCGACCTGGGCTCGGACGGGGTCGCCTCCGGTCGCCCGCTGGTGCTCGACGTCGACCTGGGTATCGGCAACCTGGAGGTGTCCCGTGGCTGACCTCGACCGCACCGCCCGGCGCGGCCCGGACGTGATCACCCTGCTGGTCGGCGTGCTGGCCCTGGGGATGTCGGTCTCGGCGTTCGTCGGCGAGCTGCCCTGGCTGCCCGGCTTCGACCCGCGCTGGCTGCTCGCCGCCGGCGCCGCGCTGCTCGGGGTGATGCTGCTGGCCAGCAGCCTCCGCCGGTCCCGCCGCAGCTGACCCACCAACAGGGGTCGTGCGCGGGAGTCCACGCTCGGACGTGAACTCCCGCGCACGACCCCTATTCCCATTCGATGGTGCCGGGGGGCTTGCTGGTGACGTCCAGGACCACCCGGTTGACCTCGTCGACCTCGTTGGTGATCCGGGTCGAGATCCGCTCGAGCACCTCGTAGGGCAGCCGGGTCCAGTCCGCGGTCATGGCGTCCTCGCTGGTCACCGGGCGCAGCACGACCGGGTGGCCGTAGGTGCGGCCGTCGCCCTGCACACCGACGCTGCGCACGTCGGCCAGCAGCACGACCGGGCACTGCCAGATCGCCGCGTCCAGCCCGGCCACGGTCAGCTCCTCGCGGGCGATGGCGTCCGCGGCGCGCAGCGTCTCCAGCCGGTCCGCGGTGACCTCGCCGATGATCCGGATGCCCAGCCCCGGCCCCGGGAACGGCTGCCGGTTGACGATCGCCGGCGGCAGCCCCAGCTCGGCGCCGACCTTGCGCACCTCGTCCTTGAACAGCGCGCGCAGCGGTTCGACCAGGGCGAACTCCAGGTCGTCCGGCAGCCCGCCGACGTTGTGGTGGCTCTTGATGGTGGCCGTGCCGGACCCGCCGCCGGACTCCACGACGTCCGGGTAGAGGGTGCCCTGGACCAGGAAGCCCACGTGCTCCTCGGCGGCCACCTCGCCGGTGGCGGCCTCGAACACCCGGATGAACTCCCGGCCGATGGCCTTGCGCTTCTGCTCCGGGTCGGTCACCCCGGCCAGCGCGGACAGGAACCGCTCGCGGGCGTCCACGGTGTGCAGCTTCGCCCCGGTGGCGGCCACGAAGTCCCGCTCGACCTGCCGGCGCTCCCCCGACCGCAGCAGCCCGTGGTCGACGAACACACAGGTCAGCCGATCACCGATGGCCCGCTGGACGAGTGCGGCGGCGACCGCGGAGTCCACCCCGCCGGACAGCCCGCAGATCGCCCGCCCGTTCCCGACCTGCGCCCGCACCGCGGCGACCGTGTCGTCGATGATCGACGACGTGGTCCAGCCGGGGGTGATCCCGGCGACCTCGTGCAGGAACCGGGCCAGCACGTCCTGGCCGTGCGGGGAGTGGCCGACCTCGGGGTGGTACTGGACCCCGGCCAGCCGCCGCCCGGTGTCCTCGAACGCGGCCACCGCGGCCCGCTCGGAGGACGCGGTCACGGTGAATCCCGCGGGCGCCCGGACCACCGAGTCGCCGTGGCTCATCCACACCGGGTGCCGCTTCGGCAGCCCGTCGTGCAGCGCCCCCGGCTCGACCACGGTCAGCTCCGTGCGGCCGTACTCCCGGGTGCCGTCCGGCGCGACCTCCCCGCCCAGCGCCCGGGCCATCGCCTGGAACCCGTAGCAGAGCCCGAGCACCGGGATGCCCGCGGTGAACAGGTCCGGGTCGACGACGGGCGCCCCCGGCTCGTACACGCTCGCCGGGCCGCCGGACAGGATCAGCGCCCCCGGCTTGCGAGCCACGATCTCCTCGACCGGGGTGTCGCCGGGGACGATCTCGGAGTAGACGTGCGCCTCGCGCACCCGGCGGGCGATCAGCTGGGCGTACTGGGCGCCGTAGTCGACGACGAGGACCGTGGGGGGCTGCACCCGACCAGGGTAGTTGGCGCTCGACGCGCCGGTGCCCGATGGCGTCGGGGCGGCGCCGGCCGGAGCAGCGCCGAGGCTGCCGCACGCGGTTCCGGCGGACAGGTCGGACGCACTCCCGACCCGGGCCGCCCGTTCCACCGGCGGGGTCCGCGGTGATCCGGGGGACCGGACGAGCGGGGCGGGGCGGGCGGGTCAGCCGCGGACGGTGAGGCCGACCCGCTGGAACTCCTTGAGGTCGGAGTAGCCGGTCTTGGCCATCGCCCGGCGCAGGGCGCCGAACAGGTTCACCCCGGGTTCCCCGGTGGCCGGGCCGAACAGCACCCGTTCGAGGGTCGCCCGGCCCGGCCCGGCGGGGCTGACCGCCGAGCGCGGGAGGGAGGGGTGGGCGGCGGCGGAGGTCCAGTACAGCCCGCGGCCCGGCGCCTCGTCGGCGACGGCGAGCTGCTCGCCCAGCATCACCGCGTCCGCGCCGCAGGCGATGGCCTTGGCCATGTCCCCGGAGCCGGACATCCCGCCGTCGGCGATCACGTGGACGTACCGGCCGCCGGTCTCGTCGAGGTAGTCGCGGCGCGCGGCGGCGGCGTCGACGATCGCGGTGGCCATCGGCACCCCGATGCCCAGCACCGCGTCGGTGGTGGTGGCGGCGGACTCGCCGTAGCCGACGATCACCCCGGCGGCGCCGGTCCGCATCAGGTGCATCGCGGTGCGGTAGTCACCCACCCCGCCGGCCACCACCGGCACGTCCAGCGAGGCGATGAAGTCCTTGAGGTTGAGCGGCTCGCCGCCGGAGACGTGCTCGGCGGAGATGATGGTGCCCTGCACGACCAGGATCTCCACCCCCGCGGCCAGCAGGGCCGGGGTGAGCTCCCGGGCCCGCTGCGGGCTCACCCGGGCGGCCACCGTCAGGCCGGCCTCCCGGACCGAACCCAGCGCCTCGGTCAGCAGTGAGGGCTGGATCGGCGCCGCGTGCAGCTCCTGCAGCAGCCGGACCGCGGCCGCCGGACCGCCGTCGGCGACGGTGTCGGCCACCCCGGCCAGCGCCCGGTCCGGATCGGCGTGCCGGGCCCACAGACCCTCCGCGTTCAGCACCGCCAGCCCGCCCAGCTTCCCGACCTGCACCGCCGTCGCCGGCGACACGACCGCGTCGGTCGGGTGGGTGATCAGCGGGATGCCGAAGTGGTAGGCGTCGAGCTGCCAGGACGTGGACACCTCCTGGGAGCTGCGGGTGCGCCGGGAGGGCACGATCTCGACCTGGCGCAGGTCGTAGCTTCGACGGGCCTCCCGGCCCATCCCGATCTCGACGACGTCACGCACGTTCGGACAGCGTAGAGACCGGGTCAGCGACCCGCGTAGTTGGGCGCCTCGACGGTCATGGTGACGTCGTGCGGGTGGCTCTCCTTGAGCCCGGCCGCGGTGATCCGCACCAGCTGGGCCTGCTGGAGCTTGGCGATGGTGTCCGCGCCGGCGTACCCCATCCCGGACCGCAGCCCGCCCACCAACTGGTGCACCACCTGGGCCAGCGGCCCGCGGAACGGGATGCGGCCCTCGATGCCCTCCGGGACCAGCTTGTCCTCGCTCAGCACGTCGTCCTGGGCGTACCGGTCGCGGGAGTAGGACCGGTTGCTCTCCCGGGAGCGCATCGCGCCCAGCGACCCCATCCCGCGGTAGGTCTTGAACTGGTTGGCCCCGACCAGGATCAGCTCCCCGGGCGACTCCGAGGTGCCGGCCAGCAGACTGCCCAGCATCACCGAGGACGCGCCGGCCGCGATGGCCTTGGAGATGTCGCCGGAGTACTGGATGCCGCCGTCGCCGATCACCGGGACGCCCGCCTCGGCGCACACCTGGGCGGCCTCGTAGATCGCGGTGATCTGCGGGGCGCCGACCCCGGCCACCACCCGGGTGGTGCAGATCGAGCCCGGCCCGACGCCGACCTTGACCGCGTCCGCGCCCGCCTCGACCAGCGCCTGGGCGCCGGCCCGGGTGGCCACGTTGCCGCCGACCACGTCGACCGAGTGGCCGACCTCGGCGCGCAGCTTGGCCACGGTCTCCAGGACCCGCCGGGAGTGGCCGTGCGCGGTGTCCACCATCAGCACGTCGACGCCCGCGTCGACCAGGTGCAGGGCCCGCGCGTAGGCCTCCTCGCCGATGCCGACCGCGGCCGCCACCACCAGCCGGCCGTCCGGGTCCTTGGTGGCCAGCGGGTACTTCTCGGTCTTGTTGAAGTCCTTGATGGTGATCAGGCCGCGCAGGATGCCGTCGCCGTCGAGGATCGGCAGCTTCTCCAGCTTGTGCCGGCGCAGCAGGCCGAGCGCGGCCTCCGCGGTCACCCCGACCCGGGCGGTGATCAGCGGGGCCGGGGTCATCACCTCGTGCACCGGCCGGGTGTGGTCCATCTCGAACCGCATGTCCCGGTTGGTGATGATGCCGACCAGCCGGCCGTCGGCGTCGGTGACCGGGACGCCGGAGATGCGGAACTTCGCGCACAGCGCGTCCACGTCGGCCAGGGTGTCGTCCGGCGAGCAGGTGACCGGGTCGGTGACCATCCCGGCCTCGGACCGCTTCACCACCTCCACCTGCGCGGCCTGCTGCTCCACCGACAGGTTGCGGTGCAGCACGCCCAGCCCGCCGGCGCGGGCCATGGCGATGGCCATCCGGGACTCGGTGACGGTGTCCATCGGCGAGGACACCAGCGGCACCTTGATCCGCACGCCGCGGGTGACCTGGGTGCTGGTGTCCACCGCGCTGGGCACCACGTCCGACTCGGCGGGGAGCAGCAGCACGTCGTCGAAGGTCAGCCCGAGCATCGCGAACTTCGACGGGAGTCCGGCGGCCTCGTACGTCATCCTGGTTTCCCATCCTCGACCGCGGGGACATCGATCCGTCCATCGTATCCGCGCCGGCCGCGGGTGGACCGCGGACGGCCCCCTCGGCCGGCCCGCCCGGGCTCACCCGGTCGGGAGGTTGACCCGACGCGGGTTGTCCGGGTTGGTAGTGTCGTCACCGTGCCACCAGACTCCCTTCCGCCGGACCCGTTCGCCGGGGATCCGCAGGACCCCGCGCTGTCGCTGGACGGTGGGGAGCCCGAGGAGCAGGACGCGCTGACCGACGAGGAGCGCGACGAGGTGGTGGCCGACCTCGCTGACCTGGCGGTCTACCAGGCCCTGCTGGAGGTGCGCGGGGTCCGCGGGATCGTCGTCGACTGCGGCGACTGCGGCGAGCAGCACTTCCACGAGTGGAGCCTGCTGCGGGCCAGCCTGCAGCAACTGCTGGACGAGGGCCAGATGCGCCCGCACGAGCCGGCCTTCGACCCCGACCCGGCCAGCTACGTCAGCTGGGAGTACTGCCGCGGGTACGCCGACGCGGTGCTCTCCGACTCCTGATCCCGACCCTGACCGCCGGGTCAGGACGTGGTGGGCGCCACCGTCGTCGTGCTGGCGCCGGTGACCGAGGTGGGCGCCTGGCCCTCCTTGCGCCTCGGCGTGGTGGTCGACGTGCCCGGCACCGGCGGCGTGGTGCCCGGCTGCGGGACGGTGACCTCCGGGCCGACGATCGGAGCGGGCCGCGCGGTGGACGCGGTGGGCGCCGTGGGCGCCGTGGTCGGCGACACCGGATCGGAGGTGAGCGGATCGGTGGAGACCGATCCGCTGGCGACGTCGGGCTGCGACGCCGGCACCCGGGGGTTGACCGGCGGCACGTCCTCGATGATGTCGGGGGTCGCGCGGTCCGGGCTGGTGGACGGTTCCACCGGCCCGGCGGCGCCGGCCGGGACCGGTCGGGCCGGCTGGGTGGTGAGCGGAGCGTCCAGGTCGGCGCTGGTGCCGTTCGGGGTCTCCTGGGCCTTGAGCATCAGGAAGTCCTGGACCTCGGCCAGCTCGGTCCGGCCCTCCTCGGGCCGGATCACCGCCAGCTCGCCCCTGGCCCTGGCCAGCTCCCGCTCGGCCACCGCGGGCTGACCGGCGACCAGGGCCTGCCTGGCCCGGTCGATGTGCTCCTCGGCCCGGACCACGGCCTGCTTGGACTGGGCCACGTCGCGGAACAGCACCTCGGTCACGCCGAACAGCGGCTCACCCGGATCGGCGGAGTGCGCGCCGACCGACACTCCGCCGGCCGCCATCACGACGATCGCCGCGGCCGCGGCCAGCGGCGCGAGGTGCCGCACCCGGCCCGGTGACCGGCGGGGCCGCGCGGCGAGCACGGCGGCCACCGCGGTGTCGACGTCCACGAGCTCGGGCACCGGCTCGGCGTCCACCTCGGCCTTCCAGGCGGCGAGGATCGCGGCCACCCGGTCGTCGGTGTCGGCGCCGCCGGCGGGGCCGACGCGCAGCCCGGCGGACAGCGCGGTGATCAGTTCGTCGTCGGCCTGCACGGCGACCAGGTCGAGCGGATCGCGGACGCCCTCGATGTCGTCGACCGGGACCGGACGGGCGCGGACGCCCTCGGGGCGGACCCCGTTGGCGCGACGGGATTCGTCGTCATCACGCATCTAGACCACCTCCTCGGGCATCGACTTGCGGAGCCGGGCCAGCGCCCGGTGCTGGGCGACCCGGACGGCTCCCGGCGTGGAACCCACTGCGTCCGCCGTCTCCTCGGCGGACAGGCCCACCACCACGCGCAGCACCAGGATCTCTCGTTGTTTGTCGGGGAGCGTGTCGAGCAACTGGTTCAGCTCGTCGGAAAGTTCCACGCGCAGGGCGCGCTGCTCGGGTCCGTCCGTGGACTCGGCGGCATCGGGGAGGTCCGCCACCGGTTCGGCGCGGTTGCGCGTCGCCGACCTGTGCGCGTCGATCACCTTGTGCGAGGCGATGCCGTAGACGAATGCCAGGAACGGCCGGCCCTGGACCCGGTAGCCGGGCAGCGCCGTCAGGACGGCCAGGCACACCTCCTGCGCAACGTCGTCGGCCGAGACCGCCGACCGGTCCAACCGGCCGAGGCGGGCGCGGCAGTAACGCACGACAAGCGGCCGGACGATGGCGAGTACGTGCCCGACCGCGTCGGTGTCCCCCGTCATCGCGCGGGCCACCAGCTCGTCGGGAACGTCTGTCGTCTCACTCATCGCGGTCCGTCGACACGACGTTACGCAACATGTTCGTCATCATCCGTTCGTGAGGCCACTCACGGTCAGTGCCCGACCGTGCCCTCAGTGCGGACCACGGTAGCGAAGTCCCCGGGGGCGCAGGTGCACCGGGAAGGACGTCCGCCACACGATGGAGTTGTCGAGTCCGCACAACGGTCACCCGGCGCGCATCACAGGTGGCGGCCACCCGGCGGCCGAGTGCTGTGCCGTACCGCAGGCCCCGAACGGCGGACGGGCGCGGCGTGAGCGCCGCGCCCGTCGGATGAGCACACAGGAGGAGGGTATCGCGGGCCGGGGGCGGGCGACGGCCGCACGACCGCGCCCCCACCGTCCGGCCCCCGCGGTCAGGAGACCAGGCCGCGCCGGAAGCCGTGGGCGACGGCCTGGGCCCGGTCGCGGACCCCGAGCTTGCGGAACAGCCGGCGGGCGTGGGTCTTGACCGTGTCCTCGGACAGGTACAGCTCGCGGCCGATCTGGCCGTTGCTCTTGCCCTGGCTCATCCCGCGCAGCACCTGCAGCTCGCGCTCGGTCAGCTGGACCCCGGGATCGGTCGGGGTGCGCGGGGTCGGCACCGCGGTGCTGGCGAGGGTGTGCGCCAGGGCGGCGACCAGTTCCGGCCGGGAGGCGTCCCAGCGCAGGTAGCCACGGGCACCACCGGCGATGGCCGCGGCGATGCTGCCGGCGTCGTCGGGGGCGCCGAAGACGATGACGTTGGCCTGGGGGTGGGCGGCGACCAGCCGGCGGGTGGCCTCGACACCGGTGGGGACCGCGCGCTGGGTGCCGACCAGCACCACGTCCACCGGCTGCCGGGAGAAGCGGGCGAGGAGCTCGTCGCCGTGGGCCACGCAGTCGATGCGGTGCACGCCGGGAACCGCGGACATCACGCGGGTCAGTCCTTCGCGGACGCTGCGACGATCATCGCAAATCAGTACCGTCGTCACGACGATTCCTTCCTGCAGCTTCCTGCAGCCGGGTGATGTGTCCCCCCCGCATCGGCGGGCGACCGGCCCACCTTGACACGATCAGGGCGCTCATGTGGCTCCATTCGGGACTCTTGCGCCCAGTGGCACCGGACATATGAGTGAGATGACTCCGAATGGAGTAACTAGACTAGCGGCAACAGGGCCGGGAGCCACTCCGACACCCCCATCAGCCGGCGTCCTGGTGGATCGGTTCTCGCTGCGATGACGTTCAACGTGACATTTGCGGCGTGTCGTCGGCGTGTCGAGCCGCTCGGCGCGTCGTTCGTCGATTCGCTGGCCGCTTCCCGAGTCCACTCGTTTGCGACTGGCCCCGCGGCCACCAGATCGGCAGCAGCCAGCCAAGCAGGCCATACCAGGGGCAGCAGGCCCTGTCGGGTGCCGTTTTGGGCCGCGATGTCGAGTTCCTCCCGTGCCGCCCGCGCAACCGTGGGTGATCGGTCGTAGGCCGAACGGGTGACGGCCGCGATGATCATCGATTTGAGCTCGTGACGCCCGGAACCGGCCGCCCGGGAGGCCGCCAGCGCCAGCTCGGCCGGTGCCACCGCGTCGCCCGGAACACCGGACGCCAGCGCCAGTTCGGCGCGCACCCAGCAGGCGCGGACGGCGGGCCGCCAGGACGGGTGCGCTGCGGTCGCCTCCTCGGCGCGGTCCAGCAGCCGCCGGGCGGTCCGGTGATCCCCGCTGCCGACGGCGTCCGCGGCCAGCCCGACCAGTGCATCCGCCCGGGCAGCGGCGGCGTCGGTGCCGGCGGCATCGGGCCCGGAGGCGCCCTCGCGCAGCGCCTGCTCGGCCAGTCGCAGGCCGAGCGCGTCCAGCGGCCGGGCCGCGGCGTGCCCGCCGAGCTGGCGCCGGTGCGAGGCCAGGGTGACCGCCGCATGGGCCGCCGTCGCCCGCGGCACGCGGCGGTCGGTCAGCAGGCCGGTGCACAGCGCGGCCGCTGCGGCGTACCAGCCCTGGCCACCGAGGGTGACCGCGCATATCCACCGATCGTGTGGCGACGCGCCGGGGGCCGCGCGGACCGCGGCGCCCGGTTCCGGTCCGAACGCGGCCCTCAGGTGGTCACCGCGCCGCTGATCTCCGAGCACGCCGAACCCAGGGATTCCAGCTGCACGACCTGCGGCGGCAGCGCCGCGTCCGACCATCCGGGCCCGCCGACGTAGGTGCGGAAGCGGGGGCGGGTGCGCGGCAGCGACCGCAGCACCTCGACGTCGGCCGAGGCGGGCAGCTGCGACCAGAGCACGACCGCGGCCGGGGCGGTCCGCCGGACGGCGGCATGCAGGGCAGGCCCGGGCAGGTCCGGGCCGAGCAGCAGGCAGCCCACGCCGCGCTCGGACAGGGCGGCGGCCAGTGCGACGGTCGGCAGGATGTGGTGCTCCCGGGGCATCCCGGCGAGCAGCACGGGCTTGCGGTCCGCCGCGGCCGGTCCGACGACGCGGGCCCCGAACGCGGCCAGCGCGCAACTGCTCAGCAGGTGTTCGATCTCGATGCCGCCGCCGGTGTACTCCCACCGCTCGGCCACCGCGACCAGCACCGGCCGGGCGACCTCGTCCCAGGCGGCCACCGCCCCCCGGGCGGTGATGGCGTCGTCGAGCAGGCCGCGGACGGCCTCGCCGTCCAGGGTCATCGCCGCCCGACCGAGCCCGCGGGCGGCCAGCCCGGCGCCGCTCAGCCGCAGCACGCCGCCACCGGCCCGGACCGGCACCTCCACCTCGCTCCGGGCGGGCTCCGGCTCGTCCACGGGGACGGGCGGGTCGGGTTCGGGCCGGTGGGCCGGCAGCCGGGCCGTGCGGGCGTGCTGCGCGGCCTCGGCGACCGACATCCCGCGCAGCAGCGCCTGGCGCATCACGTCCAACCGGGCCAGGTCGGTCGAGGAGTAGCGGCGGTGCCGGCCGGCGGTGTGCGCCGAGGGGCCCATGCCGTAGCGGCGGTCCCAGGTGCGCAGCGTGGCCGGGGCGATGCCGAGCCGCCGGGCCGCGGCAGCCACGCCGAGCAGCGGCTCCGGCGGGCCCGCCGCCTCGCCGTGGTCCGGGCTCTCGGGATCCGAAGCCTGGTCACGGTGGGTGTCCGGTTTCCGGACCGGGCCACCCGGGTCGGCGAACATGCGCTGTGAGGGGTCCGCCACCCGCTTATCGTGCGGGTCGGGGCGAAGGGCCGCCAATCCGGGCCGGGAGCGCGCGCACCCCGTCGGGCGGCTCACAGATGAATCGGTTGAACAAGGTTTGGCGCGGTTCTAGGCTGGGCATCTCCGCAGCATCCAGAACATGTCCGAGGGACGGGATGGTCACGATGGCCGACACCAGGAGGCTGCCCACACCGGTCGCCGAGACCTACGAGTGGCAGATGCGAGGCGCTTGTCGAGGGATGGACAGCGGCTTCTTCTTCCACCCGGAAGGTGAACGCGGCCCGGCCAGGGCCAACCGCGAGGCCAGGGCCAAGGAGGTCTGCCAGGCTTGCCCGGTGCTCGAGCAGTGCCGCCGGCACGCGTTGACGGTGCACGAGCCGTACGGCGTGTGGGGCGGGCTGTCCGAGTCCGACCGCGACGAGATCATCCGCGGGCAGGACCGGACCCTGCGGGTCGCCGAGACCGGCGCCCGGCGTCGGCCGTCGGTCACCCGGGCCTGAGCATCACCCTGTCCTTGCGGACAGGGTGATCGAGCGCCTACGCAGCGTCCGCAGCACGGCGCCCGGAACGACGAAACGGGCCCACCCCGGAAGGGGTGGGCCCGCTTGTCGTCCGGGGCCGGTGGCGGACCGTGCACCGGTCCGCCACCGCCCAGCACGGGTCAGCTCAGTGGCCGTGCCCGTGGCCGTGACCGCCGGCGCCCGCCGGCTCCACCGGCTCGGGCTTGTCCACGATCGCGCTCTCGGTGGTGAGCACCATGCGGGCGATCGACGCCGCGTTGACGGTGCC
>DASQMQ010000532.1:0-2506 GCA_035645455.1 Pseudonocardia sp. | reverse complement strand
CCGGGTTGACCCGGCGGCCCTGCGCCGCGCGGGCTCGGCCCGCGGAGCCGGTCCGGGCGGCTCCCCTGCCGACCGTGCCGCTCGCGCGGCCGCGGCGGGCCGCTCGGTTCGCCGGCGCCGGTTCGGCGCCGCTCAGGTCGTCCGGGAGGGGGAACGGAGCGCTCGCGGGCGCCGGGAACGGAGAACGTGCACGCATGGGAGTACCTCCTGCGACGAAGGCCGGGACGGCCGAACGCGGGGTCGCGGCAGCCCGGACGGACGGGATCGGTGCCGGGTGAGCGGTCCGGCGGTGCCGGATCGGCGGAACGAGGCGGGCCGGGAGACCGGGCCGCGGGGCCGCGCTGGCGGCCGTCGTTACAGGCGCATGGCAGGAAGGTAGGCCGCGCCCGACCGGTGCGCGACCGATTTACGGCCCGGTCGACGGGCTCGCAGGCCGGCGCGGTCGTCGCAGACCGTGCAGCGTCCTCGCAGTCGACCGGCCCGCTGCGCGAGCACCCCGGGGTCTGCGCGAGCGGGCGGAGTCCGGGGAGAGCCGGCCCCCCGCGCATCGCGGCTACCGTCGGGGCATGGTCGACACAGCGGACGTGGTCGTGGTCGGCGGCGGGATAGCCGGGGCGTCGATCGCCTACGAGCTGGCCGCGTCGCGTTCGGTGGTGCTGCTGGAGGCGGACCGGGCGCTGGCCCGCCACGCCACCGCCCGGTCGGCGGCGACCTACATCCCCGGTCACGGCAACGCCGAGGTGCGGGCGTTGATCGCGGCCAGCGGACCGCGGTTCGCCGCGCTGGTCGAGGAGTTGGGCACGCCGCCGCTGCTGTCCCCCCGCGCGGTGCTGCACGTCGCCCTGGACGACGAGGGCGAGCGGGTGCTGGCGGGCGACCTGTCCGAGCAGGCCGGCGAGCCGGGGGCGCCGGAGCCGATCGACCCGGCGCGGGCGGAGCGGCGCTGCCCGGCGCTGGCCCCGGGCCGGGTCCGGGCGGCGGCGGTCGTCGAAGGCGCCGCCGACATCGACGCCGAGGCGCTGCACCAGGGCTACGTCCGCGGTCTGCGGGCCCGGGGCGGCTCGGTGCGCGCCGGGTCGCCGGTCACCGGGCTGCGCCGGCACGGCGACGGCTGGCGGATCGAGGCCGGCGCCGGGCGGATCGACTGCGCCGAGGTGGTGGACGCCGCCGGGGCGTGGGCGGACGTGGTGGCCGGGCTGGCCGGCGTGCCGCGGATCGGGCTCACCCCGTTGCGCCGCACCATCGCGGTCGTCCGGGTGCCCGATCCGGCCCGGCTGCGCGGCCCCGACCCGGTGCTGCCGATGGTCTGCGAGGCGGCCGAGCGGTGGTACTTCAAGGCCGAGGGCCCGGCCCTGCTGTGCAGCCCGGGCGACGAGACCCCGGTCGAGCCGCACGACGTCCGCCCCGACGAGCTGGACGTGGCGGCCGCGCTGGAACGGGTCGAGGACGCCACCGGCCTGGGCCTGCGGTCGGTGCAGACGAGCTGGGCCGGGTTGCGGTCGTTCGTGCCGGACCGCCGCCCGGTCGTCGGGGGGTGGCCCGACCACCCGGGGTTCTGGTTCTTCGCCGGCCAGGGCGGGTTCGGCATCGAGTCCTCGCCGGCGTTGGCCGCGGTGGGCGCCGCGGTGGTCACCGGCGCTCCGGTGCCCGCCGACGTGCGGGTGGCGGTGGGCGCGCTGGCCCCCTCCCGGGCCGGGGCGACGACCGCGGATCAGTTGTAAGCTCGCGCTTACCAGGACCGTCGCCGGAGGGACCCGTGACCGCAACCGTGGAACTGTTCGAAGGTGCGTTCTGGCGCGACCCGTACCCGGCCTTCGCCGCGCTGCGCGCCGAGGAGCCGGTGCGCCGGGTCGAGCTCCCGGACGGCCCGGTGTGGATCCTCACCCGCTACGCCGACGTCCGCGCCGCCCTGGTCGATCCCCGGTTCAGCAAGGATTGGCGCTACACCCTGCCGCCCGAGGCGCGCGAGGGGCAGCCGGCCACCCCGGTGCCGATGATGATCCTGATGGACCCGCCGGACCACACCCGGCTGCGCAAGCTGGTGTCCCGGTCGTTCACCGCCCGCCGGATGTCCGAGCTGCGCCCCCGCGTGCGGGCCTACGCCGAGGAGCTCCTCGACGAGCTGCCGACCGACGGTCCGGTCGACCTCATCGCCCACTACGCCGCGCTGCTGCCGGTGCGGGTGATCTGCGAGCTGCTGGGCGTGCCGGAGTCCGACCGCGAGAAGTTCACCGGCTGGTCCCGCACCATGATCGACGACGGCGAGCAGGAGGCCACCGGCGCGGCCAACGCGGCCATGTTCGGCTACCTGGGCGAGCTCGTGGAGAGCAAGCGGGCCGAACCGGACGACGGCCTGCTCAGCGCCCTGGTCGAGGTCAGCGACGAGGGCGACCGGTTGTCCGAGCCCGAACTGGTCGCGATGGCCATGCTGCTGCTCATCGCCGGGCACGAGACCACCGTCAACCTGATCGGCAACGGGTCCTACGGGCTGCTCACCAACCCCGAC
>DASQMQ010000531.1:0-1811 GCA_035645455.1 Pseudonocardia sp. | reverse complement strand
CCGGCGGCGGGGCCGGCACGGCCGGCATCCGGAACCGCACGGTGGTGCCCTCCGGTCCGGGCTCCACCACCACGTCGGTGGCCAGGTCGCGGATCAGCGCCAGGCCGCGGCCGCGGAAACCGGGGTCGGCCGGTGGCGGGCGCCACCGGCCGGCGTCGCCGACCCGCACGTCGAGCTCGCCGGTCGCCGTCCGTTCCAGGTCGACCTGCACGTGCGCGGCGTCGCCGTGCAGGTAGGCGTGCTCGATCGCGTTCGTGGCCGCCTCGCCCAGGGCCAGCTGCAGGTCGGTCAGCGCGTCCTCGCCGGTGCCCTGCTCCGCGCACCACCGGGCCACCGCCCGGCGCAGCACGCCGAGCTGGCGCGGGTCGGCCGGCAGCCGCATCCGCAGCGCCGCGGGCAGCATCCTGGCCAGCACGAACGCCACGTCGTCCGGGGCGGAGCGACCGGCCACCATCCGGTCGAGCAGGGTGTCGGCGACGTCGCCCGGCAGCCCGGACAGGCCGCCGAGGACCTCGGCGAGCCGGTTGATGCCGTCGTCGACGACCTCGTCGCGGCGTTCGAACAGCCCGTCGGAGCACAGCAGGATCGACGACCCGGGGTCGAGCCGGTCGCCGGCCTCCACGAACGGCGGCCGACCGACCACTCCGAGCGGGGTCCCGCGGCCCGCGGTGAGCAGCCGCACCCCGCCGTCGCCGGACACCACCATGGGCGGGGGGTGCCCGGCGCAGGCGTAGCAGAGCTCGCCGGTGTCCAGGTCGAGCACCGCGCAGACCACCGTGCTGGCCCGGGCCCCGCGCACCCGGCGGGCGAACAGGTCGAGCTGCTCCAGCGCCCCGGCCGGGGTCTGGCCGTTGACCAGGTTGGCGGCCAGCGCGCTGCGCAGCTGGCCCATCACCGCGGCCGCGGCCGGGCCGCGTCCCACGACGTCGCCGACGACCAGCGCGACCCGGTGCTTGCCGCCGTCGGGCAGCTCCAGCACGTCGAACCAGTCGCCGCCGGCCTCGGTGCCCTCGGTGCCGGGCAGGTAGCGGGCGGCCAGCGCGAGCCGCTCCAGGTCGGGCAGCTGCTGGGGCAGCAGGCTGCGCTGCAGGGTCACCGCCATCTCGTGCTCGGTCTGGTGCAGCCGGGCCCGGGCGACCGCCTGCGCGCACTGGCTGACCAGGGTCAGCACCAGGCTGTGCCGGTACTCGTCGGCGGCCGGCGGGGTGTCGAACCGCAGCCCCAGCACGCCGATCGAACGCCCGCCGACCAGCAGCGGCGCCACCTTGTGCACCGGGTAGACGTCCTGGTCCGCGTCGACCGTCCAGATCGGCTCGCCGGTGCGCAGGGCGTGCCGCAGCGGGTGGTCGGCGTCGGCGGGCAGGTCGCCGGGCGCCTCGGCCGGGCCGTAGCCCTCCACCGCCATCGGCTGCAGCTGGCCGCCCTCGCCGAGCAGCATGACCACCGCGGCCCGGGCCCGGGTGCCGGCGATCGCGTGCGTGACGGCGACCCGGGCGACGGCGTCCAGGCCGACCGCGCGGGACAGCGCGGTGGCCACCGCGCCCAGCCGCTCGGCCGCCCGCCGGGCGGCGGTCTCGGCGCGGAACAGATCGGCCCGGTCGAGGGCCTGCGCGGCCAGCTCGGCCGCGGTGACCGCGGCCGTCCGCTCGTCGGCGTCGAACTCGTGCGCGGTGGTGAACCCGACCCCGACCACACCCAGGCAGCGGTCGCCGACCAGCAGCGGGATCAGGCCCAGGGCCACCATCCCGGCGTCGACGATGGTCGGCCAGGTGCGCGGGAAGCCGGCCTGCCAGGCCGCCTCGTCGGGGATC
>DASQMQ010000530.1:0-7644 GCA_035645455.1 Pseudonocardia sp. | reverse complement strand
GCCCGCCGCCGGGCCCCGCACCCGCCGCCGCCCGACGGGGTCGACCTGACGGTGCTCACCGCGAACGTGCTCAAGGGCCGGGCGGACACCGCCGACCTGGCGGCGCTGATCGCCCGCGAGCGGCCCGACGTGGTGGTGCTGCCCGAGGCCGGCCACGACTTCCGGGACAAGCTGGACCCGCTGGTGGCGCACCTGGGCTACCGCTCCGAGGTGTCCACCCGGGTCGGCGCCCGCGACGTCCACTCGGTGACCGTGCTGGTCGCCGACACCCTCGGGGACACCCGCGTGCGGGCCGTCCGGCGGATGCGGCTGCCGCACCTGGAGGTCACCGGGGGGCGCCTCGGCGGGCGCACCCTGCACGCGGTGCACCTCACCGCCCCGCTGCTGCGCCGGCAGGTGGCGAACTGGCGGCGCGACATCGAGGTGCTGGCGCAGATGTGCGCGGCCGACCCGGCGCCGGTGGTGGCCGGCGACTTCAACTCCACGTTCGACCACGCCGGCCTGCGCGCGGCGCTCGGCGGGTGCCGCAGCGCCGCCGACGGCACCGGGCTGGGGCTGGTGGGCACCTACCCGTCGCGGTTGCCGCGCTGGTTCGGCATCCAGATCGACCACGTGCTCGTGCCGTCCGGCACGTCCACCCGGCGGCTGGCCGTGCTCGACGTCGCCGGCACCGACCACCGCGCCGTGCTCGCCCAGGTCACCCTGGGTCGGACGGGCGTTCCACGGCTGCGACCACGGAACTCGCGCACGACCCCGATGGACTAGGTTCTCCCTCGTGAGCGTGCTGGAGACCATCCTGTACTTCGTGGTGCCGACGGTGGGGATCTACCTGCTCATCGTGGCCCTGGTGGTGGTGCCGCGGCGGGCCTCCCGGCCGCGGTACCGCAGCGGTCAGCCGTGGCCGTACGAGCCGCTGTGGTGGACGGCCAACCCCGAGGGCGCCCAGCTGCCCGCAGTCGACGGCCACCCGGTGGCCGGTGTCCGAGGAGGTGCCCGTGGCAGCTGGTGAGACCCACGGTGGCGGCGTGCTGGCCGTCCCCGACGAGCAGGACCTGCCCGAGGGGTCGGCGGTGACCTACTCCGGCCGGGTGTCCTCGGCGGTGGAGTTCACCGAGCCGTCGCGGACCGACCAGCCCTTCGACCCGGTGCAGCTCACCCGCTTGGACGAGGCGCTGACGCTGGCCAGCCGGGAGACCGGGCTGCGGTTCAGCGTCTACCTGGGCGACCTGGGGGCGTCCCCGGCCGAGCGGGCCGCACAGCTGCACGCCGAGCTGGAGGGCTCGACGGAGGCGGTGCTGGTCGCGGTCAGCCCGGAGCAGCGGGTGGTCGAGGTGATCACCGGACCGGAGGCCCGGGTGCGGCTGCCGGATCGCGGCGCCAAGCTCGCGGTGATGAGCATGGTGGCCTCCTTCCGGGAGAGCGACCTGCTCGGCGGGCTGCTCAGCGGGCTGCGGATGCTCGCCGACCAGGCCGGCGGCCGGCACCGGACGCGCTGAACCACGGGTAGCCGCCGGCGATCCGGACGTGCTCGCCCCGGTGGTGACGAACCGCTGGCCGACTGCGGCCGGCACGCGCGGCGGGCCGATCACGGCCGTCGCCCGCCGCCGGGGACGACCGGGTGGTGATCGAGGTGTGCGACCGCACCCCGCTGAGGACCCGCGCGGCTGTGTCGTGGAGATCGATCCGCCTGTTGTGGCCGGGGTCACATTCGGACAACCGCTCGTCGCTGACCGGTGACCTCCTGTCGTATCCTCGAACTGATCCGGCAACCGGTGGTGGATGTCGGGCGTCCCTGAGCGGTTCCGGGGGAAGTGTGATTCCCTGGGTACAGGCAGGACGCCTACTGTTCACCAGCGGCCCGGGACGGGCCACCGAGAGATGAAGGGCAGGGCACCCAGATGGGGGAATGGACATCGGAGCAGCGACCCGGACGCCGTGGGCGCCCGCGCTCGTCGGGCTCGTCGGTGCTCACTCCGCCGACCGGCCTGCCCGGCATCCCCGGGATGACGGCGCCGACCGCGCCCCCCGCCCCGCCGCAGGCCGAGCCGGTGGTCGACCCGTGCGCGTGCGGCCACCCGAAGGACGCCCACGAGCACTTCCGCCCGGGCACCGACTGCGGTGCCTGCGGCGCGGTGCACTGCGAGGAGTTCCGGCCGGAGGGCGGCGGCGTCCGCCGCACCCTGCGCCGCTGGGGCCTCGTCGGCTGAGCGCCCCCCGACCACCCACTGGGCACCGCCTGACCTGAACCACCCCGAACGGGACGCCGCCGACCCCCGGCCGCGTCCCGTCCGGCGGTCAGGAGCCGGTGCGGCGGGGCTGCACCAGCCACTTGGTGGCGTCTGGCAGGAACATCAGGACCCCGGCCACCAGTCCCAGGGCCACCCCGACGCCCAGCAGCACCGCGCTGAGCACCGGGGCCACCGACAGCACCAGCAGCGCGTGCACCGCGACCACCGGGAGCAGCAGCGCCAGCAGCACCCGGGCCCCCCGGCGCCCGGACCGCAGCGCCGCCGCCGCCCCGCCGGTCATCAGCGCGAGCAGCACCCCGCTGCCGACCAGGGCGGCCGACACCACGGCCACCGCCCGGTCCCGGGTCGCCGGCGACTCGTTCGGGAAGTCCCGCTGCACCACCGCTGCGACGTCGGCCCACAGGTCGCCGACGCCGAGCACCGGGAGCAGCACGCCCACCAGCAGCGCCACCGCGGCGGCGGTCCAGAGCACCGAGGACAGCGTGAGCACCGGCGGGCGCGGCACCTCCACCGCCGACGGCGGCGGCCGGAACTCGAACCGCGGTCGGGCCGGCGGTCCGGACGGGTTGTCGTCGGCCCCGCCGAGCCGGTCGGTCACCGCGTCGAGGGTAGCGGCGGGGAACTCGACCTCCGGGTCACCCGATCCGCTGGTGGTGCGGTCGGGACCGGCCGGCCGCCCCCCGCGGCGCAGCCGGTGGTGGTCCGAGGAGCGGGTGGTGCGGTCGGTCATGACGCAGCGAGGCCCGGCTCGGGCTGCGGGTCGGCGGGGGTCCGGGTGAGCTCCGGCGCGGGGGCCGCGGAGGTGGCGGTGTCGGCGGGCGGGGGCACCGGGTCGGGAACCGGATCGGGTCCGGGGTCGGGGTCGGGAACCGGTCCGGGTCCGGGGTCGGGAATCGGATCGGGTCCAGGGACGGGAGTCGGTCCGGGGTCGGGAACCGGTCCGGGGCCAGGCCCGGGTCCCGGGTTGGGAGTCGGAGCGGGTCCGGGGCCGGGGCCGGGGCCGGGTCCGGGGACCGGATCGGCTCCGGGTCGGGGGGCGGAATCGGGCGATGGTCCGGGACCTGGTGCCGGACCTGGTCCTGGCTCGGGCCGCGGTGCCGGTGCACCCGGACCCGGCGCCGGTGCTCGGGTCCCCGGCGCCGGCGGCCCGGTCACCGTCGCTCCCGGCGGCGGCGCCGCGTCCACCGTCCGGGTCGGTCCGGCCGCGGCCGACGCCCCCACCGCCCCGGTCGGGATGATCCGGGCGACCGGGCGGGTGGCCGCGGCGACCGCCCGCGGCCGCTGCGGGCCGGGCAGCGAGGTGGCGGTGGCGGTCTCGCCGGTCCACGGGTCGACCTCGTCCGCGTCGACCGGGACCGGCGGGGCCGAGCCGTCGCCGCCGGGTGCGGCCACCGCCGACGGCGTGCCCGCGAACAGCGGCCCGTCGCGGTTGGCCAGGGTGGCCGCTCCGACGGCGAACGCCGCGGCCACCGCGGCCGCGGTGACCAGGGCCAGCACCGGACCGCGCCGGGGGCGCCCGGCCTTGCCGGCCTGCCCGCCCGGGCCCGGCTCGTTCTCCAGCGGCGGGGCCGCGGGGAAGGCGCCCGGCGCGCTCACGGGGACCGCGCGCAGCACCGTCGTCCCGGCGTCCTCGGGCACCGTTCCGCGGGCGGCCACCGCCGCTCCGGTGGCGATCACCGACTCGGGGTCGGCGTCGATCGCGACCGACCGGCCGAGCTCGGCCGACACCAGTTGCGCGACCAGCGGGATCCGCGAGGACCCGCCGACCATCAGCACCGCGTCCGGCTCCGGCACCTCGGCCGACGCCAGCGCCCGGCGCAGCGCCTCGACGGTCTCGACCACCGACGGCCGGATCGCCTCCTCGAACTCCGCCCGGCCCAGCCGCACCTGCAGGTGGTGGCCCGGCAGCATCACCGGGATCATCACCTCGGTGTCCGCGGACAGCGCCTCCTTGGCCGCCGTGCACTCCCGGCGCAGCCCGGCCACCGCGCTCTGCACGGCCGGGTCGGCCGGGTCGAGCTGGTCCCAGGTCTCGCCGACGGCGTCCCGCACGTGGTCGAAGACCGCCTGGTCGAAGTCCACCCCGCCCAGGTGTTCGATCCCGACCGGGGCGCCGACCAGCTCGAACGCCCCGTCGGGCAGCTTGCGCACCACCGCCGCGTCGAAGGTGCCGCCGCCCAGGTCGTAGACCGCGACGGTGCCGCCGGTGTCGACCCGCGCGGTGTTCGCGTAGCCGATCGCCGCGGCCTCGGGCTCGGACAGGAACTGCACGTCGGTCACGCCGTGCTCGGCCAGCGCGGCGGCCAGCGCGTCGCGCTTGTGCGATCCCCACTCGGCGGGGTGGGTCAGCGCGACCCGCTCGGCCGGACCGCCCTCGTGGTCGCCGACGACGGCGATCATCCAGGCGACGAACCGGGCCGCGACGGCCTCGGCGGCCACCGGCTG
Organism: Pseudonocardia sp.; assembly: GCA_035645455.1. Lineage (GTDB taxonomy): Bacteria > Actinomycetota > Actinomycetes > Mycobacteriales > Pseudonocardiaceae > Pseudonocardia. The sequence goes on along the minus strand of DASQMQ010000530.1, from coordinate 2,950 downwards.
CCCGCCGACCACCAGCGGGGTGCCGTCGCCGAGGCGCCGCTTGAACTCCCGGACGACCCGGCGGGGGTCGGTGACCGCCCGGCGCTGCGCGGGTTCGCCGCAGACCATCGAGCCGTCCGGGGCCAGGAACACCATCGACGCCACCGACGGGGTCCGCCCGCCCAGCGGGACGACCTCGGGGCGCGGGTCCCCGGCGCGGCAGACCGCTGCGGCGGAGTAGGTGGTACCCAGGTCGATACCCACGCGGTAGGCCAGGTGCGTCATGTGAAGTACTCCGTACGGACAGGGGAGCTGGTGCGGGCGGGCGGGACCCTCGTCACCTCTTCGGGTCCGGGCAGCACACTGTTAACGAACCGGCACACCCCAAAGAGGTGACGGTAGGCGAGCGATAGGTTGCGCACGGTGTTGGGTTGGGCGAGAGGGAGCAGTGCGATGACGGGAAGGCGCTGGCACGCGGCGGTACTGCCGTTGCTGTTGTCGGCCGTACTGGGCGGCTGCGGGACGGCGGAGCCGCAGCTCCCGCCGGTCCCGGGGATCGCGGACGCCCGGGACGCCAGTGCGGTGGCGCCGTGCGCCCTGCTCACCCCCGGGCAGCTCGCGGCCGCCGGGTTCGGTGGGACCGGGACCCCGGTGCGCGCCCAGGAGGGGCCGAGCTGCCGGTGGAGCAGCGGCGCCGGTGAGCTCGACCTGACCCTCTACACCGACGGCGGCGGGCTGGCGACGCTGGCCGGGAACAGCGAGCCGACCACCACCCGGGTCCGGCTGTCGGGCTACCCGGCGCTGGAGACGTTCACCGGGCGGGGCGAGTTCTGCCAGTACGACGTGGGCGTCGCCGAGCGCCAGGTGGTGATCGCCACGCTGGACGCGCCCGTGCCGGGCTCCTGCGCGGTGCTCCAGCAGCTCGTCCCGCAGGTCGTGGACAACCTGCCCGCGGGCGCCGGGCGGTGACCGGGGCGCCCCCCGGGCCGGGCGGGTTGACCGCGGCGGTCCGCGCCGTGCTGACCGCTGCGCTGCCGCACTACGCCGACGACCCCCGCGCCGCGCCGTGGCTCCGCGGCCACCTCCAGCGGCTGGACGAGCCGCTGCGGATCGCCATCGCCGGCAAGGTCAAGGCGGGCAAGTCCACCCTGCTCAACGCGCTGGTCGGGGAGCAGGTGGCGCCGACCGACGCGGGGGAGTGCACGCAGGTCGTCACCTGGTACCGGGACGGGCGGGCGCCGCGGATCGTGGCCTACCCGACGTCCGGGGAGCCGGTGGCGCTGCCGGTGGACCGCCGCGACGGCGCGCTGCTGATCGACCTGCGGGGCCGCTCGGCCGCGGAGCTGGACCGGATGGTGGTCGACTGGCCGTCGCAGAGCCTGCGGGCGACCACCCTGATCGACACCCCGGGCACCGCGTCGCTGTCCACCGAGACCTCGCGGCGGACCGTCCGGTTCCTCAACCCGGACGACGACACCCCCACCGAGGCCGACGCGGTCGTCTACCTGATGCGCCAGCTGCACGCCTCGGACGCGGAGTTCCTGGCGGCGTTCCGCGACCAGGGCGTCGCCCGGGCGGCCTCGGTGAACACCGTCGCGGTGATCTCCCGGGCCGACGAGATCGGCGGCGGCCGGCTGGACGCGATGATCTCCGCGCGGGCGGTGGCCAGCCGCTACCGCACCGAGCCCGCGCTGCGCGGACTGTGTCAGAACGTGGTGGCGGTGGCCGGGCTGGTCGCGCAGACCGGGCGGACCCTGCGCCAGGCCGAGTTCGGCGCGCTGCGCGAGCTGGCGGGCGTGCCGCGCGAGGACCTGGACGCGGCACTGCTCACCGCCGACCGGTTCACCGCCGACGACGGCCCGGTCACCACCGCGGCCCCGGGGACGACGCCGGCCGAGCGCCGCGCGCTGCTGCGCCGGTTCGGGCTGTTCGGGCTGCGGTTGTCCACCCTGCTGATCCGCCAGGGCACCGCCAGCCCGGCCGAGCTGGCCACCGAGCTGGTCCGCCGGTCCGGGCTGGAAGAGCTGCAGCACGTCCTGCACAGCCAGTTCGCCGAGCGCCGTGACCTGCTCAAGGCCCGCTCCGCGCTGCTGGCGCTGGACCGCCTGCTGCGCACCGACCCGCGGCCGGGTGCGCGGGGGCTGAGCGGCGACGTGGAGCGGATCTTCGCCGGGGCCCACGAGTTCACCGAGCTGCGGCTGCTCGGCGCGCTGCGGTCGCGGGCGGTCGCGCTGCCGGCGCCGGTGCTGGCCGAGGCCGAGCGGCTGCTCGGGGAGAGCGGGGCCGCGGCCACCACCCGGCTCGGTCTGCCGCCCGAGGCCGGGCCCGACGAGATCCGCGACGCCGCGCTGGACGCGCTGGCGCGCTGGCAGGACCTGGCCGAGAACCCGATGACCGCGCGGGCCGCGGCGGACGCCTGCCGGGTCGTCATCCGCACCTGCGAGGGCCTGCTGACCGCGCCCCGACCGGCCCCCCGCCCGTCCTGACCCGGGCCTTCCGGGCGCTCCCCGGGGCGGCGGGGGATCACCCCCATCGGCCCCGGGGGCGGGTTCGGCGTTCGCCCCGATGACGGTGGGGAGGCGTCCGCCTACCTTTCGTGACAAGCCGGTGAGACCCCGGCACGGCGAATCCCCCGAAGCGCAGATCGACAGGAGTCGGCAATGCCGTCATTCGAGTTCACCCAGTTCCCGTTGGTCATCAACGAGAACAACCAGAACGCCGCGGGCGGCGCCGGCGGCAACGGCGGGCCCAGCGGTGCGGCCACCAGCAACCCGGTCGTCATCGCCAGCGGTGCCGGCGGCCACGGGGGCGTCGCCCAGGCCAACGGCGGGACCAACGAGGCCGGCAGCGGGCTGGGCGTGGGCTCCGGCGGCAGCGGCGCCGGCCTGGGTGGGGACAACGCCGGGCTGCTGGCGCTGCTCGGGTTCGGCGGCGAGGGCACCGGGACCGGCGGCGACGGCGCCGGGATCGG
>DASQMQ010000529.1:0-2515 GCA_035645455.1 Pseudonocardia sp. | reverse complement strand
GACGAACTCGATCTCCGTCCGGAAGCCCAGCACCCGCTGGTACCACTCCCGGCTGGCGGCCACGTCGCTCACCGGGAGCTTCACGTGGTGGAATCCGCTGATCATCACGCACCCCAAAGTCGTTGTAGTTGAACTCTAGAGCTAGACTTCAGCGGATGAACGATGCTGTCAAGCCCCGGGCCGCGCGCACCCGGGCGACCCGCCGCCGGATCGTCGACGCCGCCACCGAACTGTTCGTCACGAGCGGCTACGGCAGCACCACGCTGGAGCAGGTCGCCGCGCGCGCCGGGGTGGCCGTGCAGACCGTGTACTTCCACTTCGGCAACAAGCGGAACCTGCTCAAGGAGGCCGTCGACGTGGCGGCGGTCGGCGACGACGAGCCGGTCGCCCTGCTCGACCGGGACTGGCTCGCGCAGGCCCGGGCCGAGCGGGACCCGCGTCGGGTCCTCGCGCTGTGGGTCTCCGCGGGCCGGGAGATCCTCGGCCGGGTCGGGTCGATCATGGGCGCGGTGCGGGAGGCCGCCGCGACCGACCCGGAGATGGCCGCCCAGTGGACGACCAACGAGGAGCAGCGGGCCAGCGCGTTCCGGGTGCTGGTCGAGCAGCTCGACGGGCTCGGGGCGCTGCGGGTGCCGGTGGACGAGGCCGTCGACGTCGTCTGCGCGCTGCAGAGCCTCGAGCTCCACGGCATCCTCACCGCCCGCGGCTGGACCCCGCAGCGCTGGGAGCGGTTCGTCGTCGAGTCCCTCGACCACGCCCTGCTGGTCCCGGCCGTCCGCCCGCCCGCCGACCCGATCACCGACCGGCGGACGACCGACGAGTCCGACCGCGGCCGCGTCGCCGGCGGCTGAGCCGCCGCGCTCAGGGCCGGTCGAACTCCCCGGCGTGCACGCCCTTGACGAACGCGTCCCACTCCGCGGCGGTGTACACGTGCACCTGGCCGTCCGGGTCGCTGCCGTCGCGCAGGGCGACCGCGCCGTCGGGCAGCATCGCCACCTCGACGCTGCCCTCGTCGTCCTCGGTGCTCACGCTGCTGCGCATCCACTCGACGTCGTCCGGCACCGGGATCGTCGGGATGGCCACCTCGCCGCGCTCGGCGCGCAGCGCGATGTCGGTGCGGTGGTGCGAGCCGGCCAGGTGCACGCCGTCGAGCAGGCGGTAGGCCTCGGCGCGGGCGGCGGCCAGGTCCGGTCCGGTGCCCACCAGCGAGACCACCCGGCCCCCCGCGGAGACGACGGCGCCGTCGTCCCGGCGCCGGGTACCGGCGTGCAGCACCCCCGCCCGGTCGGCCCCGGTGACCACGTCGCCGAGCCGGGGCTGGCCCGGGTAGCCCTCGGCGGCCAGCACGACCACGACCGCGGCCCCGTCGGCCCACTCCGGGGCGGGTTGCCCGGCCAGCGTCCCGGTCGCGGTGGCGTGCAGCAGCCGGGCCAGCGGGCTGCGCAGCAGGGCCAGCACCGCCTGGGTCTCCGGATCCCCGAACCGGCAGTTGAACTCGATCACCGACGGGCCGGTCGCGGTGAGCACCAGCCCGGCGTAGAGCAGCCCGCTGAACGGGGTGCCGCGGGCGACCATCTCCCGGGCGACCGGGGCGACCACCCGCCGGACCAGGTCATCGGCCAGGCTGGCCGGCGCCCACGGCAGCGGGGCGTAGGCGCCCATCCCGCCGGTGTTCGGGCCGGTGTCGCCGTCGCCGACCCGCTTGGCGTCCTGCGCGGGCAGCAGCGGGACCACGGTCTCGCCGTCGACCAGGCAGAACAGCGACACCTCCGGACCGGCCAGGTACTCCTCCAGCAGCGCCGGGCGGCCGGCGTCGAGCAGGCCGGCGGCGTGCGCGCGGGCCACGTCCGGGTCGGAGCTGACCACGACGCCCTTGCCCGCGGCCAGCCGGTCGTCCTTGACGACGTAGGGCGGGCTGAACCCGGCGAGCGCGGCGTCCAGGTGCGCCGGGTTGTCGACCACCACGGCAGCCGCGTTGGGCACGCCGGCTGCGTTCATCACGTCCTTGGCGAAGCTCTTGGAGCCCTCGATCCGGGCCGCCTCGGCGCTCGGGCCGAAGCAGGCGATGCCGGCCCCGCGGACCGCGTCGGCCACGCCCAGCACCAGCGGTACCTCGGGCCCGATCACCACCAGGTCGGCCCGCCAGTCCACGGCCAGCGCGGCGACCGCGGCCGGGTCGAGCAGGTCGACCCCGCGCTGCTCGGCCGCGCCGGCCGTGCCGGGGTTGCCCGGCGCGCAGGCCAGGGCCGTGACCTCGGGATCGGCGGACAGGGCGAGGACGATGGCGTGCTCACGGGCACCGGAGCCGACCACGAGGACGCGCACGGGAGCAGATCCTAGGGGCCGCCGGGCCGAACCCCGGCACGGGTTTGTGTTCCGCAACGAGAACCAGTTCCTGCCGGCCGGCTTGCGCTCGGGCCCGGACCCGACCGCCCCCGGCGACGCCCTGGCCGAGTACGCCGCCTTCTTCGCCGCCGGGGTGGACGGCGTGTTCGCCGCGCGGCAACTGGCGCAC
>DASQMQ010000528.1:0-2655 GCA_035645455.1 Pseudonocardia sp. | reverse complement strand
ACGGGCCGGGCGAACCCACCGGTATCGCCACCGACCCTCCCCCCGCCCCGCCGCGGCCCGGCATCGATCCCGAGACCGGACGCCCGCGCAAGTTCGCCTACCCGCCGAACCTGCTCGTCGTCGACGGGGGGCAGCCGCAGGTGGAGGCGGCCGCGGAGGTGCTGGCCCAGCTCGGGGTGACCGACGTCGCGGTCTGCGGGCTGGCCAAGCGGCTGGAGGAGGTGTGGCTGCCGGCCGACCCGGACCCGGTGATCCTGTCGCGGACCAGCGAGGGCCTGTACCTGTTGCAGCGGATCCGGGACGAGGCGCACCGGTTCGCCATCACCTACCACCGCCAGCGGCGTTCCAAGGGTATGACCACCTCGGAGCTGGACACCGTGCCCGGCCTCGGCCCGGCCCGCCGGACCACCCTGATCAAGCACTTCGGGTCGGTGCGCAAGCTGCGCGCCGCGGGCGTGGACGAGATCGCCGCGCTCCCCGGGTTCGGCCGGCGCACCGCCGAGGCCGTGCTCGCCGCGCTGCGGCCGGAGGGACCTGCCGGTTCCGACACCGCCGGTTCCGACACCGCCGAGCCGGACACCGCCGAACCCGGGCAGGCGGCCGGCGGTCCGCCGCGCCACCATGGCACCCCGCAGGTCGTGGGCGCCGTCGACGGGACGGGCACGCCGTGACCGCCCGCACCGACCGACCGGAGGAGCCCGTGCCCGCCCGCCCTGCAGCCGACGCACCCACCGACGTCCCGTCGTCCGTCGACCCCGCGTCCGCGGCGACCGACGTCCGTCGCGGGGGCCCGCAGCGCGGCGGGGTCCAGGGCGGCGAGGACCGGCCCACCGGCATCGAGGTCGCGCTGGTCAGCGGCCTGTCCGGGGCCGGTCGCAGCACCGCGGCCAAGGTACTGGAGGACCTGGGCTGGTTCGTGGTGGACAACCTGCCGCCGGAACTGATCGCCACCATGGTCGACCTCGGCTCCCGCGCGCGCGGCGAGATCACCCGCATCGCGGTGGTCATGGACGTGCGCAGCCGGGCGTTCTCCGCCGACCTCGGCGCGGTGATCAAGGACCTGGACACCCGCGGCTACAAGCCGCGGCTGCTGTTCCTGGAGGCCGCCGACGCGGTGCTGGTGCGCCGGTTCGAGCAGGTCCGGCGCAGCCACCCGCTGCAGGGCGACGGCCGGCTGGTCGACGGCATCGCCGCCGAGCGCGACCTGCTGCGCCCGCTGCGGGAGAACGCCGACCTGGTCGTGGACACCTCCACCACCGCGGTGCCCGCGCTGCGGGCCACCCTGGAGCGCGCCTTCGGGGCGGCGGCCGAGCAGGCCACCCGGGTCACCCTGGTGTCGTTCGGCTACAAGTACGGGCTGCCGATGGACTCCGACCTGGTGGTCGACGTCCGGTTCCTGCCCAACCCGTTCTGGATCCCGGAGCTGCGCGAGTCCACCGGCCGCGACCAGCCGGTCCGCGACTACGTGCTGAGCCAGGACGGTGCCGAGGAGTTCATCAGCCGCTACCTGGAGCTGCTCGGCCTGGTCGGGGCCGGCTACCGGCGGGAGGGCAAGCGCTACCTGACCGTCTCGGTGGGCTGCACCGGCGGCAAGCACCGCAGCGTCGCGATCAGCGAGGAGATCGCCCGGCGGCTGGCCGGCTCGGACGGGCTGGTGGTCAACGTGGCCCACCGCGACCTGGGGCGCGAGTGAGCGGGCCGGGACGCCTTCCGGACAGCGCCCCGGGCACGGCCACCGGGCCGGCCGCGGTGGCCCTGGGCGGCGGGCACGGCCTGCACGCCACGCTGTCCGCGCTGCGGCTGCTCACCGACCGGGTGACCGCGGTGGTCACGGTGGCCGACGACGGCGGCTCGTCCGGCCGGCTGCGCCGCGAACTGGGCCTGCTCCCCCCGGGCGACCTGCGGATGGCGCTGGCCGCGCTGGCCGCCCGCGACGACGGCGGGCGCCGCTGGACATCGGTCGTCCAGCACCGGTTCGGCGGCACCGGGGCGCTGGCCGGGCACGCGGTGGGCAACCTGATGCTGGCCGGCCTGATCGACGTGCTGGGCGACCCGGTCGCCGCGCTGGACGAGGTGGGCCGGCTGCTCGGGCTGCGCGGGCGGGTGCTGCCGATGAGCTGCGACCCGCTGGACATCGAGGCCGACGTCACCGGGCTCGGCGACACCCCGGGCGAGCTGTACCGCATCCGCGGCCAGGTCGCGGTCGCCGCCACCCCGGGCCGGGTGCGCCGGGTGCGCCTGCGACCGGAGCAGCCGCAGGCCTGCCCGGAGGCCATCGAGGCCGTGCACGCCGCGGACGTGCTGCTGCTCGGCCCCGGCTCGTGGTTCACCAGCGTGCTGCCGCACCTGCTGGTGCCCGACCTGCGGGACGCGGTGGTCACCACCCGGGCGCGCCGGGTGGTCGTGCTGAACCTGGCCCCGGAGCCGGGGGAGACCGCCGGGTTCTCCCCGGAGCAGCACCTGGCCGTGCTCTCCGAGCACGCCCCCGAGCTGCGGGTGGACGCGGTCATCGCCGACGAGGCCGCGGTCCCGGTGCCGGACCGGCTGCGCCGGGCCGCCGGCGCGCTGCTGTCCCCGGGGGGTCGGGTCCACCTGGCTGCGGTGGCCGCGGCCGATCCGGTCGTGCCCCGGCACGATCCGGCGGCGCTGGCCGAG
>DASQMQ010000527.1:0-6196 GCA_035645455.1 Pseudonocardia sp. | reverse complement strand
GCCGGCGCTCGGGCGCCGGTTCCGGTGCCTCCGCCGAGCGGGGTCCCGGGACGGGCACCGGCCCGGTCGGCACCGGGTCGGCGCCCGCCGCCGGGCCGGCACCGGGCTCGACGCGGGGCGGCGGCTGGACGCCGGACGTGGCCCGGGCGGCGGGTGCGGACCGGGCGCCGGACGGGGACCCGCTCCCGGCGGGTGGTCCGGTGCCGGGTCCGGCCGGGGTGGCGGCCCCGGCGTCCGCGCGCAGCGGCCCGCTCCCGTCGCGGGGCGTCGCGGGTCGGGTCCCCGGGCCGGTGGCCGGGGGGCTCGCCCGCTTGCGCGGCGGCCTGGTCCGGGTGAGTTCGTTGGGGGCGCAGAACACGGTGTCCCGCGAGCCGGTGGGCCGGACCTGGATGAAGTCGCCCTCGGCGGGGTCGCCGACGCCGACCACCTTGGCCGAGCCGTCGGCCGGCACCCCGACCGCGGCGGCGGTGAACCACACCGTGACCGGCTTGCCCACCGCCAGTTCGGCGCGCACCCCCACCAGGTCCGCCTCGGACAGCGGTTGCGGTGCGGCCATCTCGTCGTGCTCCCTCGGTCGGTTGCGCCGATCAGCCGTGCTGTCGGATGCGCCGGATTGTGCCGGGCGGCACCGACAGGACGACGGCCCGGGCCGCACCCGGAACAGGATCGGTAGGTGCGGACGGTCCGGCCGGGTCCGCCCGCCCGCCGTCACCGCGCGCTCGCCGCTCTCGGCCGGCCGGGGCTTGCCCTACAGTCGCCGGGTGAGTGAGAGCGCCCCGGCGGTCTACGACTGCACGATCGCGACCGCCGCCGAGCCGGAGAGCGTCCTGCTGCCCGGCCACGACGTGCCCCTCGGCCGGTACACCACGGTGCGCCGGCTGCTCCCGCAGCGCCCCCGGCGGATGGTCGGCGCCTGGTGCTTCGTCGACCACTTCGGCCCCGACGACGTGACCGACCGGCCCGGGATGCAGATCGCCCCGCACCCGCACACCGGCCTGCAGACCGTCACCTGGCTGGTCGAGGGCGAGGTGCTGCACCGCGACAGCCTGGGCAGCGAGCAGTCGATCACGCCCGGCGGACTGAACCTGATGACCTCGGGCCGGGGCATCGCGCACTCCGAGCAGTCCCCGCCGGGCCACCCGGCGGGCATGCACGGGCTGCAGCTGTGGGTGGCCCTGCCCGAGCACGCCCGGCACGGCGAGCCCCGCTTCGCCCACCACGCGGCACTGCCGGTGCTGCCCGGCGCGGCGGCGGTGACGGTGGTGGTGGGGGAGCTGGCCGGGCAGCGCTCCCCGGCCGAGGTGCACACCCCGCTGGTCGGCGCGGAGGTCGTGTTCGCCGACCCCGGGACCGTCGAGCTGCCCCTCCGGCCCGGGTTCGAGCACGCGGTGCTGGTGATGTCCGGGTCGGCCCGCGTCGCCGGGACCGACCTGGCCCCCGGCGCGCTGCTCTACCTCGGGCTGGGCCGGTCCGTGCTCACCCTGGACGCGCCGGCCCCGGCCCGGCTGTTCCTGCTCGGCGGCGAGCCGTTCACCGAACCGCTGGTGATGTGGTGGAACTTCGTCGGGCGCTCGCACGAGGAGATCGTCGAGGCCACCGCGGACTGGACCGCCGGGCGCCGGTTCGGCCGGGTCCGCGGGTGCGCGGCCGACCCGCTGCCGGCCCCGGCGATGCCGACGGTGCGGCTGAAGGGCCGCGACCGGCACGGCCGCACCGTCGGCTGAGCCGCCGCGGGCCCGGCCCTCACCGCTCGACGACGTTGCGCAGCGGCTCGCCGGCCAGCAGGGCCTCGGCGTTGGCGCGGACGAGTTCGGTGGCGCCCAGCGGGCGGCCCCCGGCCGCGTGCGGGGTGAGGATCACCTCGGGCAGGTCCCACAGCGGCGAGCCGACCGGCAGCGGCTCGACGGCGGTGACGTCGAGCGCGGCCCCGGCCAGCCGACCGTCACGCAGCGCCTCGGCCAGCGCGTCCTCGTCGACGGTGCTGCCCCGGCCCACGTTGACCAGCCAGGCCGCGGGCGGCAGCAGGCCCAGCCGGCGCGCGTCGAGCGCCCGGTCGGTGGCCGGCGAGCTGGGCAGGATCATGATCAGGACGTCCGCGGTGGGCAGCACGGCGTCGGGGTCGGCGACCACCTGGTAGCCGTCGACCGTGCGCGCCGACCGGGCCACCCCGACCACGTCGGCGCCCAGCGACGACAGCAGCGGGGCCAGCGTCCGCCCGATGCTGCCGAACCCCCACACCACCACCCGGGCGTCGCGCAGCGTGGCGAAGCCCGCGGAGTTGTCCAGCGCCTGCAGCCCGCCGATCTCGTGCGCCCAGCGGTGGCCGATCTGGGCGCGCACCGCGACGTGCAGGTGGCGCGCCGCGGCGAGGGTCAGGGCGAGGGCGTGTTCGGCGACGGTCGCGTCGTGCAGGGACCGCCCCGAGGTGATCACGACGCCGTCGGCGAACCCGGCGGCCAGGGTGGCCCCGGGTCCGGCGGCGAGGTCCTGGACCCAACGCAGCCGGGTCAGCCGGCGGGCGGCGTCGCGCAGCTGGTCGGCCGGGTTGCCCCAGGCCACCAGGACCTCGGCGTCGGTGTGCTCCTCGGGCAGCGGGTCGGCCGCGGAGTAGGTCACCACCTCGGCGCCGCTGATCGCGGACCCGTCGACGGCGGCGGTGTCGGGGACCAGGATCTTCATCGGGACGTGCCTCCCATGGCCGGCCGGGTCGGTGCGGGTCCCGGGTTGGTGCGGGTCCCGGGTTGGTGCGGGTCACTGTGCCCCAGCCCGCGGCCGCCGGCCCGTCCTGGCGACCGCTCAGCCGGTCACCACGCCCTTGCGCAGCAGCGCGTTGCCGTACACCCGGGTCTCACCGGTCCGCACGATCAGGTAGGCCGTGGCGGCGAGGTCGTAGAAGGCGTGCCGGTCGACGTGGCGGACGGCGTCGGCGCCCGCCCCCGAGGCCGCCACCAGCTCCTGCTGCACCGGCAGCACCGTGCCGTCCGCGGTGGCCATCAGGTCCAGCGCCGGGGCGTCGTCGAGCGGCACGACCGTGCACACCGCAGCGAGCAGGTCCGGCGTGCCCACCCCCGGGACGTCGAGCGCGCGCACGGCCAGCCGCCGCGCGGGGAAGTGGGCGTCGGCCAGCACGACCGCATCGGAGTGCCCCATCTCGTCCAAGTGCGCCAGCAGCTCCCCGGTCAGCAGCGGGTGGATCCCCTTGAGCACGGCCGTCCCCTCCCACGTCGGGGCGGGCCCGCGCCCGCCGACGACGATCATCGTCCGGACGCGCCGGACGCGACGACCCGGCCCCCGCTCCGCGGGGGGTGACTGTCCGTCCGGCTCCGGTGGACATAAAGTGCCTCCCGCACCGGTACCGTCCGACGCCGAAGGGGTTCCCGCAGCGATGTCGACCGAGACGATCGAGTTCCAGGCTGAGGCTCGCCAGCTGCTCCAGCTGATGATCCACTCGATCTACTCGACGAAGGACGTGTTCCTGCGCGAGCTGATCTCGAACTCCTCCGACGCCCTGGACAAGCTGCGCCTGGCCGCCTACCAGGACAAGGACCTCGAGGTCGAGGTCTCCGACCTGCACATCGCGCTGGAGACCGACCCGGCCGAACGCACCCTGACCGTGCGCGACAACGGCATCGGGATGACCCGCGACGAGGTCGTCGAGCTGATCGGCACCATCGCGAAGTCCGGCACCGCCGACGTCCTCGCCCGGCTGCGGCAGGCGCGGGAGGCCGGCGGGGCGTCCGAGCAGGCGACCGCGGAGCTGATCGGGCAGTTCGGCGTCGGCTTCTACTCCAGCTTCATGGTCGCCGACCGGGTCGTGCTGGTCACCCGCAAGGCCGGCGCGCACACCGGGGTCCGCTGGGAGTCGACCGGCGAGGGCACCTACACCGTGGCCGAGGCCCCCGACGCCCCGCAGGGCACCGCGGTCATCCTGCACCTCAAGCCGGAGGACACCGAGGACGCGCTGCACGACTACGCGAACCCGGCGACCGTCCGGTCGATCGTCAAGCGGTACTCGGACTTCATCACCTGGCCCATCCGGATGGCCCCCGCCGAGGGCGAGGGCGAGCCGGAGGCGGTCAACTCGCGCAAGGCGCTGTGGGCGCGCTCGCCCAAGGACGTCTCCGCCGAGGAGTACGCCGAGTTCTACCGGCACGTCAGCCACGACTGGCGCGAGCCGCTGGAGACGATCCGGCTGTCCGCCGAGGGCACCTTCGAGTACCAGGCGCTGCTGTTCCTGCCCAGCCACGCCCCGATGGACCTGTTCATGCGGGAGAGCCGCCGCGGCGTGCAGCTCTACGTCAAGCGCGTGTTCATCATGGACGACTGCGAGGCCCTGGTCCCGGAGTACCTGCGGTTCGTCAAGGGCGTGGTCGACGCGCACGACCTGTCGTTGAACATCTCCCGGGAGATCCTCCAGCAGGACCGCCAGATCCAGCTCATCCGCAAGCGGCTGGTCAAGAAGGTGCTGGCCACGGTGAAGACGATGCTGGACGGCGAGCCGGAGAAGTACGCGACCTTCTGGTCGGAGCTGGGCCGCGCGGTCAAGGAGGGCCTGATCTCCGACCACGACAACCGGCCGGCCATCCTGGAGATCTGCTCGTTCCCCACCACCCACGACGCCGAGAAGCCCACCACGCTGCGCGACTACCTGGCCCGGATGCCCGAGGGGCAGGACGCGATCTACTACGTGACCGGCGAGTCGCGGGCGGCGCTGGAGAGCTCCCCGCACATGGAGGCCTTCCGGGCGAAGGGCTACGAGGTCCTGCTGCTCACCGACCCGGTCGACGAGGTCTGGGTGGAGGCGGTGCCGTCCTTCGACGACAAGCCGTTCACCTCGATCGCCCAGGGCGATGTGGACCTCGGCGGCGAGGAGGTCGACGAGGACACCCGGCAGGGCTTCGAGGGGCTGCTGACCTGGATGGCGGGCGCCCTGGCCGAGGACGTCAAGCAGGTCCGGCTCTCGCACCGGCTCACCACGTCGGCGGTGTGCCTGGTGGGCGACCCGGGTGACATGACCCCGACGCTGGAGAAGATGTACCGGGCGATGGGGCAGGAGCCGCCGAAGGTCAAGCGGATCCTGGAGCTCAACCCGCGCCACGAGCTGGTCAGCGGCCTGCGCGACGCCCACCAGCAGCGCCCCGACGACGCCGGCCTGGCCGACACCGCGCGGCTGCTGCACGGGATGGCGCTGCTCGCCGAGGGCGGCGAACTGGCCGAGCCGGCGGAGTTCGTGTCGGTGCTGTCCCGGCAGCTGGCCAAGACCCTGGACTGACGGTGAGAGCGGTCGAGCCGGCCCGGCCGCGGGGAAGGAGGCCGGCCTTCCGGCGCCGACCGAGCGACCGGTCGCCCTACCGCCGCAGTGCCGCGTCCAGCCTCCGCCACAGCTCACCCGCGCGGCCGCCGCCACTCGGGGCGTTCGGGTAGCGCAGCAGCACGCCCACCACGACCGGGCCGGCCAGACCTCGTGCCTGCTCGATGCGGGCGGCGCCCACGTCGGGGTCGCCGCCGGCGTCGAGCTCGGCCGCCCGGGCCGCGTGGGCCGCCGATCCGAGGATGTGCTTGACCTGCGTCGCTCTCGCCAGGGGATGCAGATAGGCGGCACCGGCCGCGGCGACGGCCGCCCGGGCGGCGTCGCTCGCCGCGGCCTGTCCGGCGGCCCGGGCTTCCTGGGCGGCCCGGTGCGCCGCCCAGGCGCGGTCCCGGATCGCCGTGGTCCGCTCGGCCCCGTCCGCGAACGCCCGTCCGGCCTCGATCGCGGCTCGCGCGCGCAGGTCGTCGGGGCGGGCCCGTTCGAAGATCGTCAGCGCGGGTAACGCGCACGCCACCGCGTAGGCGGCGACCGCACGGAGTTCGGCCGTGCTCAGCTCGATCGTCAGGTCCTGGTCAGCCGCGGTCACCCCGTCAACGGTATCGTTGAACCGCCGGTTGAGACTTGCCCGGGACAGCGGCGGAACGTGCGGAGAACCCGCGACCGGGGACGGGCCGGTGTGACCGGTCCCGGTCGAGAGCGGGTGGCGCGTCGACCCCCAGCGGGCGGTGACCGGACCCGCGCGGTCGGGCATGCTGCCCGCGACCCAGGAGGTGCGATGCCGTCCCGACCCGCGGACGCCTGGACCAGCGACCGGGCGTACGAACCCTTCATCGGCCGGTGGAGCCGGGCGGTGGCCCCGCAGTTCCTGCGGTGGTTGCCGCCCGC
>DASQMQ010000526.1:0-9229 GCA_035645455.1 Pseudonocardia sp. | reverse complement strand
GTCCCGCCGCTTCGGTCGTGCGTGAGGGTTCGCGCCCGGGCGTGGACCCTCACGCACGACGGTAGTCGTTGACGACGACGCCGGACTCGAACGGCCGGCTGGCGACCCGGGTGAGGGTGCGCGGGGTGTAGCCGCGCTCGGCGAACACCGGGATGCCGGCCCCGAGCAGCACCGGGTTCACCTTGAAGACGAACCGGTCGATCTCGTCGTAGAGGGTCGAGGCCAACTGCCCGCCGCCGCACAGCCAGATGCCGGTGCCGGTCGGCTCGGCCTTGAGCTCACGCACGACGGCGACCGGATCGCGGTCGGTCAGCACGATCTCGCCGTCGGCCTCGTCGTGGGTGCGGGAGAAGACGTACTGGCGCAGGTGCTGGTAGGGGTCGGTGACGCCGGCCGCGAACCCGGCGGCGTAGGTGTTCCAGCCCATCAGCACGGTGTCGAACCGGCTGTTGTCCGCCTGCACCCCCACCCTCGCCAGCCCGACGGTCGGCAGCGTGTCGGCGTACTCGCGGAAGATCCAGTCGAGGTGGTCGCCCTGCATCGGGAAGGCGTCGAAGGTGTGGTCCGGCGCGGCGATGTACCCGTCGAGGCTGACGGCGACGAGGTAGGTGAGTTCTCGCACGGGAGCTCCAATCACGATGGCTGTAGTGGTTGCCAGCAAACTACAACAGTCATAGTGGTTGCGCTACGGTCTTCCGCATGGCCCGCAACGACGAACGCCGCCGCGAGCTGGCCGACGCCGGGCTGGCCGTGCTCGCCCGCGACGGCGCCCGCGGCCTCACCCACCGCGCCGTCGACAGCGCGGCCGGCGCCCCGGCCGGCACCACCTCGAACTACTTCCGCAGCCGGCAGGCCCTGTTCGCCGGGCTGTTCGTCCGGATCGGCGAGCGCCTCGCCCCGGACCCGCAGGTGCACCAGGGCCTGGCCGCCCGGCCGCCGTCCCGCGAGCTGTTCGCCGACTACCTGCGCGACATCGTCGCCCGGCTCACCGCCGACCGGGAGGTCACGCTCGCGCTGTTCGAGCTGCGTCTGGAGGCCGCCCGCCGGCCCGAGCTGCGGGATCCGGTGGAGCAGTGGCTGCGGGCCAACTTCGCCGGGGACGTGGAGTTCAACCGGGGAGCCGGGCTGCCCGGCGGGCCGGCCGAGATCGCCCTGTTCCACTACGCCCTGGACGGGCTGCTGTTCGACCGGCTGACCACCCCGATCGACCCCGCCACCCCCACCGACGAGGTCGTGGACCGGTTCGTCGCCGGCCTGCTCCCCGACGGCTGACGGTCGGTCCTCCCCGACCACCCGGCGGTTCCCAGGGCGCCCACGACCGCATCGGCGTCGGCCCCCCCGACGGAAACAGGCCGTCCCGCCCGGTGGGGAGCGCCGGGCGGGACGGTGATGGTGTGGGAGGTCGGGTTACTCGTAGATCCGCATGAAGTCGACGTGCATCTCCGACGGCTCCGGGTCGCCCCCGTCGGGGAAGTAGTCCAGCTGGATGGTGGCGTGCATGTCACCCGGCGGCAGGGTGTCCTTGTTGGTGCTCTCGAACCACTTCTCACCGTTGATGTAGCCGGTGATGCGGCCGTCCACCCACTCCACGGCGTAGTTCTGCCACTGCGTGATGTCGATGACCTTGCGGTCGAAGACCTGGCTGTTGTCCGCGCCGTAGTGCAGGAAGAACATCACGTCGTCGGCGGCGCTGTTGGTCTCGGCGAAGTCGACCTCGCCGCCCTCCGGCCAGTTCTCCGCGCTCGGCCACAGGATCAGCACCGGGTGGTACTGCTTGTCGCCCTCGGGGAACCGGGCGCGCATCTCCCACTTGCCGTGGGTCTGGCCGCCGTCCCAGGCCATGCCGCCGGTGTTGCCGTCGTCGTCGCCGCGGATGACCAGCGCGCCGTTCTCCACGCTGACCGCCTCCGGGACGCGCCGGCCGTTGCCGCCGTGCCCGGCACCGTCGTAGACCCGCCAGCGGTTGCTCATGCCGCCGTTGAACTCGTCACCCTCGACCAGCTTCCAGCCGTGCGCCTTCGCCGCGGTGGTTCCCTCGTTGGGCCCGGCCGGCCGGGCCGCGGCCGCGGGCGCGGCCTCCGGCTCGGGTGCGGGGGGCGCCTCGGGCAGCGCGGCGGGCGGCGGGACCACCGGCGCCGGGGGCCGGGTGAACTCGTCGAGCCGGTTGAGCTCGGGCTCCTCGGCGACGATGCTGTTGTTGCTCAGCTCCGGCGCGGCGATCTGGTCGTCCTCGGGGGGCTGCACGAGCGTCGCGATGGTGGTGGCGACCAGCATCACGGCCGCGCCGACGGCCAGCGGGGCCAGCCGGCGGAGGGGCAGCCGGGACCGGCGGACCGGGGCGAGGTCGTCGTCGCGCTCGTCGTCCGCCTCGTCGTCCCAGTCGTCCTCGCGGTCGTCGAGGTCGATCTCGATGTCCGCCGCCTCGTCCGACTCGTCCTGGACCGCGGGGACGACCTCGAGGGCGGCGGTGTCCACGTCGGTGTCCACGTCGATGTCCGCGGGCGGTGTCGGGACACGGGTGATGACGGCGGTGCCGGCGCCGCCCGCGGGCCTGGTGGCGACGGCGGTGCTCGTCCGGCCGGCGGTGCCGGCGGTGCTGGTGATGCCGGCGGTGCTGGTGATGCCGGCGGTGCTGGTGATGCCGGCGGTGCTGGTGATGCCCGCGGTGCTGGTGATGCCCGCGGTGCTGGTGACGCGGTCGATGACGGCGGTGTCGTCCGCGGTATCGGTCGGGGCCGCGTGCCGGGAGCGCGCACCGGTGGCGCTGCTGGACGAGCGGCTCTGCCGCTCTGCGGTGATCCGCGCGATCAGCTCGGTCGATGACTCCGTGCGACCACCCGCATCGGAGTTATTCCGGCGCATGGGGCGGAACCATAGGAGGGGTGACGTCCGGTGATCGCCGAACCTGAGAGCCCCGGTTGCGCGCCCGCGCCCACAGGTCGCCAGGACGCGCCGGAGCGCAGCCAGAAGGGGCCAAACCCCGGGCTGTTGCACCGATCGGCCTAGCAGAACTCTCAGCTTCCGGCCAGCAGCCTCACTCTGCCGGGTGGACCCGTCCGGGGGGACGCGCTCCCGTTAGGCGATTGTTATCGCGGCCCGGATGCGCCACAATCGCGTCGATGCTCCCCGCTGCTCCCCCGGGGGGTGCGTCCCCGTACGCGACGGCGTTGGCGCCGACGCGTGTGCTCGTGCCCCCGAACGACCATGTAGTGCTGGCGCTGCCCGCCACGGCCGCGTCGGCTTCCGTGCTGCGCAACCTGCGCGCCGACGGGATGAACGTCAGCACGGTGGGCGACGGCATCGGCGTGCTCGACGCCGTCCGGATCCGGGAGCCCGCGCTGCTCGTGCTCGACGTCGAACTGCCCGGGCCCGACCAGTCCGGGGTGATCGCCGCGGTGCAGTCCGAGGCACCCCACGTGGCGGTCATCGCGATCTCCCCCCGGGAGCGGCGCAACGGGCTGCTGGTCCAGTTGCGCGGCGACCGCGACGACTACCTGCTGCGCCCGTTCGCGGTGGACGACCTGGCCGCCCGGATCCGGCTGCGGCTGCGGCTCGGCCCGATGATCGAGAACACCGTGCTGCGGCAGGGCGAGCTGGCGGTGGACACCGAGTACGGCGAGGTCACCGTGGACGGCCAGTCGGTGTCGCTGTCGCCGACCGAGTACGCGCTGCTGATGGCCCTACTGGCGGCGCCGGGCGAGGTGGTGGCACCGGACCGGCTGGCCCGCGAGGTGTGGTCGGAGCCGGCGTCGGCCAACCTGGTCCAGGTCTACATCTCCTACCTGCGCCGCAAGATCGGCCCCGAACGCATCCGGACGGTGCGCGGCGAGGGCTACGTTCTGGAAGCCTGAGCGGCCGGGCCCCATCCCGACCGACAGGAGACCCGCCGATGTCCGTGAGCTCGACCACCCGCGACGCGGTCGCCCGCCTCGTCGACCACACCCTGCTCAAGCCGGAGGCGACCGCCGCCGACGTGGCCGCGCTCTGCGCGGACGCCGCCGAGCTCGGGGTGTTCGCGGTCTGCGTGTCGCCGTCGCAGCTGCCGCTCGCGCCCGGGGTGCTGGCACCCGCGGTGGCCCTGGCCACCGTGTGCGGCTTCCCCTCCGGCGCGCACCACGACGAGGTCAAGGCGGCCGAGGCGGCAGCCGCGGTCGAGCACGGCGCCGACGAGGTCGACATGGTGGTCGACCTCGGGCTGGTCCGGGCGGGGGAGTGGGCCGCGGTCTCCGCGCAGATCGCCGCGGTCCGCGCCGCCGTGCCGGTCCCGCGGCTGGTCAAGGTGATCATCGAATCGGCCGCGCTGAGCGACGAGGAGATCGTCGGGGCCTGCCGGGCCGCCGAGGACGCCGGCGCGGACTTCGTGAAGACCTCGACCGGCTTCCACCCGTCCGGCGGGGCCACCGAGCACGCCGTGCGGCTGATGGCCGACACCGTCGGCGGGCGGCTGGGGGTCAAGGCCAGCGGCGGGATCCGGACCGCCGAGCAGGCCGCGGCGATGATCGGGGCCGGCGCGACCCGGCTGGGCCTGTCCGGCACCCGCACCGTCCTCGACGGCCTGCCGTCCTGACCCCGGCCGGGGTCAGGCCGTCAGGCCGTCAGGGCCGGAAGGAGCGGGCGGCGGCCAGCAGGGTGTCGTTCTCGGCCGGCGAAGCCACCGTGACCCGCACCCCGTCCGGCTGGAACGGGCGGACCACGACCTTGTGCTCCAGGCAGTGCGCGGCGAAGTCGGCCGCCCGGTCGCCGAGGGCCAGCCAGACGAAGTTGGACTGGGTGGGCGGTACCGGGAAGCCGGCCTCGACCAGCGCGTCGCGCACCCGGACCCGCTCGGAGATCACCTCGGCGCACGCCGAGAGCAGGTTCTCCGCGTCGCCCAGGGCGGCGATGGCCGCGGCCTGGGCGACCGAGCTGACGCTGAACGGCGAGCTGACCTTGCGCAGCGCGGTGGCCACCTCGACGCTGCCGACCGCGTAGCCGACCCGCAGCGCGGCCAGCCGGTAGGCCTTCGAGAAGGTGCGCAGGACCACCAGGTTCGGGTGCGCGTCGACCAGCGCCATCCCGTCCACGGTGTCGGGGTCGGTGACGTACTCGTGGTAGGCCTCGTCCAGGGCGACCACGACGTCGGGCCCGACCGCGGCGAGGAACCGCTCCAGCTCGGCCCGGGTGACCGTGGTGCCGGTCGGGTTGTTCGGGCTGCACACGAACACCAGCCGGGTGCGCGGACCGACCGCGGCGGCCATGGCGTCCAGGTCGTGGCGGAAGTCCGCGTCCAGCCCGACGGTCACCGCCCGCGCCCCGCCGATCTGGGTCACGATCGGGTAGGCCTCGAACGACCGCCAGGCGAACAGCACCTCGTCGTCGGGCTGCCGGCAGGTCGCCTGCACCAGTTGCTGGCAGAGGCTGACCGACCCGCAGCCGACCGCGATCCGCTCGGCGGCCACCCCGAGCTCCTCGGCGAGCCGGGCGGTGAGCCCGGTGACGGCCAGATCGGGGTAGCGGTTGCCGCCCGCGGCCGCCTCGGCGATGGCGTCGAGCACCGCCTTCGACGGCGGCAGCGACACCTCGTTGCTGGCCAGTTTGATCGCCCCGGGGATGGTCCGGCCGGGCACGTAGGCCGGCAGGCTGCCCAGGTCGGCGCGGATGGTGGTCATAAGGTGAACGGTAGCTGCCCGGCGCCGGGAGGACGCCGGCTCCGTGTCACCCTTGTGGACATGACCGAGATCCGCACCGAGACCGTCCCGCTCGTCGACGGCAGTGCGCTGCGACTCACCGTCGCCGAACCGGTCAGCTCGATCCGCGGGGGGATCGTGGTGCTGCACGAGGCACGGGGCGTCACCGACACCGTGCGCGGGCTGGTATCCGGACTCGCCGCGGACGGCTGGCTCGTCGTCGCGCCGCACCTCTACCACCGCGACGGCACCGACGAGCTCGACGACGCCGCCGACGACGCGCAGGTCCAGGAGCGCGTCGACCGGCTGGACGGCGAGCAGGTGATGGCCGACACCGACACCGCCTTCGGCTGGCTGGCCGAGCACGACATCAGCGCCGATCGGATGGGCGTGATCGGGTTCGACCTGGGGGGTTCGGTGGCCATGCTGGTGGCCGCGGAGCGCACGCTCGGCGCGGCGGTCACCGTCGGCGGCGGCGGGGTGCACAGCGGGTCCGGCCGGCTGGACAACCTGATCGACATGGCGCCCGGGCTGACCTGCCCGTGGCTGGGCATCTACGGCGAGCCGGCCGACGGCGACAAGGACCCGGAGATCGACCGGCTGCGCAACGCCGCCGCCGCCTCCGAGGTCGCCACCGACGTCGTGGTCTACCCGCGCACCGGGCACCGCTTCGACGACGACCCCGAGCAGGCCGCGGACGCCTGGCAGCGCACCCTGAACTGGTTCGACTCGCACCTGCGCTAGCCGGTCGTGCGTGGAAAAGGGTGCCCCGGCACGGTTCTCCACGCCCGACCGGTGTTGCATGCTGACCCGCATGACCGCCGAGACGCCCGAGGTGCTGTGGACCCCGGACCCGGAGCACACCGGGCCGATGACCGAGTTCATGGCCTGGGCGGGCCGGACCCGCGGGGTGGACCTGCCCGACTACGCCGCGCTGCACGCGTGGTCGGTGGGTGACCTGGACGGGTTCTGGTCGGCGGCGGCGGAGTTCCTCGGCGTCCGCTGGCGGGACGAGCCGTCCGCGGTGCTGGGCTCGCGCGGGATGCCGGGGGCGCAGTGGTTCCCCGGCGGCACCCTGAACTACGCCGAGCACGCCCTGGCCGACGGCCCGGACACGCCGGGCGGCTGGTCGGCCGACGACGTCGCCGTCGTGTTCGCCCGCGAGGACGGCCTGGAGCGCGAGGTCACCCACGGCGAGCTGCGCGACCTGGTGGGACGCGCCCGCGCCGGGCTGGTCCGGCTGGGCGTGGGGCGCGGCGACCGGGTCGTCGCGCTCGCCCCGAACTGCGTCGAGGCCCTGGCGGCGTTCCTGGCCACGGCCAGCCTGGGGGCGATCTGGTCGTCCTGCTCGCCGGACTTCGGGCCGCGCGCGGTGCACGACCGGTTCGCCCAGATCGAGCCGGTCGTGCTGCTGGCCGTGGACGGCTACTGCTACGGCGGCAAGCGGTACGACATCCGCCCCAACCTCGCGGCGCTGCGCGCGCAGCTGCCCACCCTCCGGGCGACCGTCCTGGTCCCGTACCTGGACGACACCGCCACCCTGGACGGCGCGCAGACCTGGGCGGAGCTGACGGCCGAGGCGGCGCCGCTGGAGTTCGAGCCGGTGCCGTTCGACCACCCGCTGTGGGTGCTGTACTCCTCGGGCACGACCGGGCTGCCCAAGGGGATCGTGCACGGGCACGGCGGGATCGTGCTGGAGCACCTCAAGGCGCTGCGGCTGCAGATGGAGCTGGGCCACGGCGAGCGCTTCTTCTGGTTCACCACGACCGGCTGGATGATGTGGAACTTCCTCATCGGCGGCCTGCTGGTGGGGACCACGGTGGTGCTGTTCGACGGCAGCCCCGGCCACCCCGACCTGGGCACCCTGTGGCGGCTCGCCCAGCGCCACCGGGTCGGCTACTTCGGGGTGTCCGCGCCCTACATCCAGTCGTGCCTGAAGGCCGGGCTGCGCCCGCGCGACGAGTTCGACCTGTCGGCGATGCGGGCGATCGGCTCCACCGGGGCCCCGCTGTCGGTGGAGGGGTTCCGCTGGATCGGCGACGCCGTCGGCCGGCACGTGCAGATCTGCTCGGTCTCCGGGGGCACGGACGTGTGCGCGGCCTTCGTCGCGGCCGCCCCGATCGTGCCGGTGTGGCTGGGCGAGCTGTCCTGCGCGGCCCTGGGGTCGGCCGTGGTGGCCTACGACGAGACCGGCCACGAGCTCGTCGACGAGGTGGGCGAGCTGGTCATCACCGAGCCGATGCCGTCGATGCCGGTGGCGTTCTGGAACGACCCGGACGGCACCCGGCTGCGCGAGGCCTACTTCGAGGACTTCCCCGGCGCCTGGCGGCACGGCGACTGGGTCCGCCGCACCCCGCGCGGCTCGTACGTGATCTACGGCCGCAGCGACTCCACCCTCAACCGCGGCGGCGTCCGGATGGGCACCGCCGACTTCTACGCCGTCACCGAGGGCTTCGACGAGGTGCTGGACTCGCTGGTGATCGACACCACCGAGCTGGGCGGCCGCGACGAGGGCGCCCTGCTCTGCTTCCTGGTCCTCGCCGAGGGCGCGACCCTGGAGGAGGTCGAGCCGAAGCTGCGCCGCGCCCTGCGCAGCGAGCTGTCCCCCCGCCACGTCCCCGACCGGTTCGTCGTGATCGGGGCGGTGCCGCGCACGCTCAACGGCAAGAAGTGCGAGGTCCCGGTCAAGAAGATCCTGGCCGGGGTGGCCCCGGAGCGGGCGGTCAGCCACGGCGCCCTGCAGGACCCCGACGCCCTGGCGCCCTTCCTGGCCCTGCGGACCGGGGGGTCGTGAAGCCGGTCGGACCGCCTGTGTACCCTGGGAACCGCTGGAGGGCCGAGAGGCCCCGGGAGGCTTCGCCTAGTCTGGTCTATGGCGCCGCACTGCTAATGCGGTTTGGGGTAACCCCCCATCCCGGGTTCAAATCCCGGAGCCTCCGCGCCGGTGGTCGGGTCGACCGACCAGCCGGGTAGGACAACTGAAGAGCACGCGCCCGTAGCTCAACGGATAGAGCATCTGACTACGGATCAGAAGGTTAGGGGTTCGAATCCCTTCGGGCGCACCAGATCGACTCTAGCCCTGACCAGCAGGAACGGTCAGGGCTAGATCATTTCCAGGTCGCCGACGTGGATCTTCGGCCACAGTCCTGGCCACGAGCGTTGCTCGCTTCTCGCCCATGTCCACGAGCGAGGCCCGTCCGACGGTCGGCGGCGCGGCGGCATCCGTCGTCACGGGCAGGGTTGGCAGGCCCGCGTGTCGGCCGGCTTCGACCCGAGCACGGGCGAGCGGATCGTGCTGTGCGAGACGGTCCCGATCCCCGAAGCACGGACGAAGGCAGCTCCGAAGCTCACGGGGCACACCAGAAGGGAGTAGGGATCGATCTCGAGGTGGAGGCCCGTCGACCTTGCGATGGATCTGGGCGGGGCGCGGCGTTCCTAGCCTGGTCGCCGACGGCAGGCGGATGACCCTACAGGTGGCGGGAGCGAACTCATGGATGGTCGGACACAGGTAGCCCCGGTCGGGGGTGCGACGTCCAGCGCGGCGGGGACCCGCTGGTGGGCGT